>JAOUMG010000251.1 GCA_029881635.1 Paracoccaceae bacterium
CTTTGGTATCATGCTGTCGCCGGTTCTGGCCGCGGGGGCGATGGCCTTGTCGAGTGTTTTCGTGCTGAGCAATGCGCTGCGGCTGCGGTTTGTGCGCCAGGCCATGACGGACCCGAAGGGGTCTGCAGGGGCTGTGCCGGAACTGCATACGCAAGCCGCTGAATAAGGTGGTGACGCGATGAATATCGGAGAAGTGGCTGAACGGTCGGGTCTGCCCGCGAAAACCATTCGCTACTATGAGGATATCGGGCTGGTAGAGCCGTTGCGCAGCGCAAATGGCTATCGGGTTTACGGCGATCAGGAACTGAATCAGCTGGCCTTTCTGGGTCGCGCCCGGTCCTTGGGCTTCACCATCGAGGAATGCCGCCTGTTGCTGGCGCTTTACCGTGACCCGCATCGCAGCAGCTCTGACGTGAAAGAGGTGGCGCGCACGCATCTTGCCCATATTGACCGCAAGATCGTAGAGCTGAGCAGCATGCGCAATACCCTGTCGCATCTGATCAAGGCCTGCGCGGGGGATGATCGGCCGGATTGTCCCATTCTGGAAGACCTGGCGGCGGACCAGAAGGGGTAAGACCCCGGCGGTTTTCAGACTGGCGCGGCAGCGCTCCTCCATGATATGATCAAATTATGAGACCTGCTGTCGATACTCGTGTTTGCTGCCCCAACGCGCCGGAGTTTCCGCGCGCAAGAATGGCTGTGTCGGTGTCCGCGGTAACGGCGCGCGCGTTGTTGCGCCTGCGGTTCGGATTACCCGCGCCGCCCGCTGGAGTGATCATCCAACGGTGAATTGCCAGGGTATCTGGCGGCGACCGGCATGTTGTTTCCCTCTCCAGCAAACCAGATTTCCTGAGGTTCTCCAATGTCTTATGATCCGAAACTAATCGGTGGCGTCAAGCCTGACCGTATCGAATTGATCCGCGCCCGCGAGGCAGATGCCTTTGCGCGCGCACGTCCGAAAACCCGCGCGGCACTGGAGGCCGGCACCGCGGCCTTTCTTGATGGTGTGCCGATGCTCTGGATGCGCGACTGGCCGCAGCCCTTTCCGATTCTGGTCGACAGTGCCGAAGGCGCGCGGATCCGCGATGTCGACGGGATAGAGCTGGACGATTTCTGCCTGGGCGATACCGGGTCGATGTTTGGCCATTCGCCCGCGCCGGTGGCCAAGGCGATTGCCGAACAGGCGGCCAAAGGGCTGACCTATATGCTGCCAACCCCTGATGCATTGGAAGTGGGGGGGCTCTTGCAGGAAATATTCGGGCCGTTCCGCTGGCAGATTGCCACAACGGCGACGGATGCCAACCGCTTTTCGATCCGGGTGGCGCGGGCGGTAACAGGCCGCCCGAAGATCCTGTTCTTCGCCGGTTGCTATCACGGCGCGGTTGATGATGCGATGGGGTGCAATGTCGGCGGCCGCACGGTTGAACGCCCCGGGCTGGTGGGGCAGGTGGTCGATCTGGAACAGACCTCGGTTGTGGTAGAGTTCAACGATCTGGCGGGGCTGGAGGCGGCATTGGCCAAGGGCGATGTGGCCGCCGTGCTGGCAGAACCGGTGATGACCAATTGCTGCATGGTCCTGCCCGATCCGGGTTATCACGACGCGTTGCGCGCCCTGACGCGCAAATATGGCGCGCTATTGATCATAGATGAGACTCATACCGTATCCTCTGGCCTTGGCGGATATACCCGGCGATACGGGTTGGACCCCGATATGTTCGTTTTGGGCAAGCCGGTGGCGGGTGGACTGCCCGCGTCGGTCTGGGGAATGTCGGAAAATGTCGCATCGCGCTTTGCCAAGTTTAACGAAACGCGGCCCGAAGGCTTCTCCGGCATCGGCACAACGCTGTCGGCCAACCCGCTGCAATTCGCCGCGATGCGGGCCAATCTGACCCATGTGATGACCGAAGAAAACTATGCGCATATGGAAGCGGGCGCGGCGCGGCTGGAGGCGGGGCTTGCCAATGCCATCCAGCGCTACGGTGCGCCCTGGCATGTGGTTAGGGTCGGCGCGCGGGTGGAATTCATCTGTCATCCGACGCCCTTAAGGAATGGATCGGAAAGCCACGAGGCGCATAAACCGGCACTGGAAAAGGCCATTCATGCGGCGCTGGTCAACCGGGGCTGTCTGATCGCACCCTTTCACAACATGATGCTGATCAGCCCGGCGACCGGGATCGACCAGATTGACCGGCTGATAGCAGCCTTTGATAAGATTACAGCGGAGTTGATGGCATGAGCACCGAGATGAAAAGCCCTTCGGGGTCGCGCCTTTCCGAGGCAGAGGCGTTCCTTGCGGATCATCCGGAGATCGAGGCCATTGATATCGTGCTGACCGATGCCAATGGCATTGGGCGGGGCAAGATCATCCGCCGCCACGAACTTCTGTCGATCTACAAGGGCGGACGGCATATGCCGATTTCGATCCTCGGGCTCGATATCTGTGGCGAGGATGTACATGAGACGGGATTGATCTGGGATCAGGGTGACGGCGACCTGCGGGCCTGGCCGATCCCCGGCACGCTGGTGCCGCTGCACGGCACCAAACCGGCGCGGGGCGAGGTGCTGATGTCGCTTTATGGGCTGGATGGCGCGCCGATGACCTCGGACCCGCGCCACGCTTTGCAGCGTCAGGTCGATCTGATGGCTGATGAGGGCATGTATCCAGCGGGCGCCTTCGAGCTCGAATTCTTTCTGCTGGCCAATGAACGCGATGCGGATGGCTATGTGCGCCCGGCGGCGGCGGTTCTGGATGGTCGCCGGTCGGACAAGACCGAAGTTTATTCGGTCGATCATCTGCACGGGATGGAGCCGCTTTTTTCCGAGATCTACGCAGGGGCGGAACGTGCGGGCATCAGGGCGGAAACGGTGATTTCGGAATATGCGCCGGGGCAGTATGAGCTGACGCTGGATTACCGCCGCGATGTGATGCAGGCCGCCGACGATCTGGTGCGGCTGAAGCGGATCGTGCGGCTGGCAGCACGCCGGTTCGGGGTAACGGCCTGTTTCATGGCCAAACCGGTCGAGAAATACGCAGGCTCGGGCATGCATTTCCATGTGTCGTTGCAAGACGCGAAGGGTGTGAACCTTTTTGCCGAGGCCAAGGAGGGCGAATGGAACCAGCGATTGTTGCATGCGCTGGGCGGAATGCGCGCGACGATGGGTGAAACCATGCTGGTCTTTGCGCCCCACGCCAATTCGTGGCGCCGCTTTGCCAACCAAAGCTATGCGCCAGTATCGACCAATTGGGGGGTCAATAACCGTTCGGTCGCACTCCGGGTGCCCGCGGGGCCATTGTCCGCACGCCGGATTGAACATCGCCCGTCGGGCGTCGACGCCAACCCCTATCTTGTGGCAGCGACAGTACTGGCGGCGATCCGGCACGGATTTCAGCATAAGATCGATCCGGGGCCGGAGACCGTCGGCAATGGTTATGAGGATGAAGCAGCAGGCAGCATTCCCCGCGACTGGCGGTCAGCGATCGAGGCTGCGACCGGATCGTCGTTTTTGAAAGAAGCGCTGGGCGAGGATATGCACCGCACCTTTACCGCCGTCAAAGCCGCGGAATACGCGCGGGTGGCCCGGACGATTTCGGATGTCGATTACGATCTTTACCTGCATACGGTGTGACGGCTGAAAGTTGGACCTGACCGCAAAGGCAGGTTCAAAGCGCCCGCGTTTCAGACCAGTTTTGCGTCGCGGGCGCGGCGGAGGGCGTCGTCGGGTGACGCGGCAAACAGCACATCGTAAAGGTCCCGTATCTCTGCGGCTGCCGCCGCTTGGGATATGCCCAGGTCGCGGGCAAGACCAGCCGCCCCACCTCCGCTGGCAAGCGCGTTGAGCCCGGCCCTTTGTGAATCGCTCAGCGATTTTGGCAATTCTGTCAGGTCGTGCAGGCGCAGAACAATTTCGCGTGCTGCGGCAATTTCATCCTTGGTTGGTTCCCGATCTTGCCGGCAGATCGAGCACAGCGTGAGTGCGCTGCGCGGACCGTGCGCGATGGAGGCCCCGTATTTCAGCCCGTGCTCGGCTGCGTGACGTAGAACGCCGAACGGGTCGGGTAGAAAGGACGAACTCCAACGGATTGTGCCACCCACAGTCAGCGCCCAGGTCGTGATCGGGTCGCGCATCATGTAGCCGTTTTCCATGTAGATATCGAGCCAGTCCGCCGGAAAGGTCTTGAACACCATGAGAGGTGACGCGCCGCGCACACGGATTGCGAGGAAATAGCCTGCGGGTGCCAGATCTTCCAGTCTGGCGACTTCGCTGTCGATACGTTCGATGGTTTTCACCGCAATCTCCTTCAAGGCCAAGCCTTTGACATCCAGCCCGTCAACGCCAGATCCCAGAACGTGATTTTGGCGCGTTTGCTCCGGCGGAGCAATGACCCAGAGCCGAAGTATCGGTGTATTTCAAGCTGGGGAATGGCGCTGCGAAATTCCATTCGCAACCCTCTTTCCGAGAGCGAGGGGCCAAGGCGGCTAAATAACTCGATCCCAGCTTCATTCAATATTTTCTATGAGTTCCAACGCCTTCGGGCCCAATCCTTCCACGATCAGGGCGACCCCTTCGGCATTCGGATGCAGCCGGTCTGGTTGCATCAGCGTGTTCATGGCGTTTTCACGGTCGGGCTGGACCGCAATCGGGCC
>JAOUMG010000252.1 GCA_029881635.1 Paracoccaceae bacterium
CAGGGCGATTCCGCGCTTCAGAATTGGATTGATGGCGTTCCAGGTGGCAATAGCGGCTTTGCGTGCTTCGAAGTCGCTTGATTTTTCGAGTTTGGCGACCAGACCATGGAGGATGAAATCCTCAACCGGCATGTGGTAGGGTGTCGTCTGAACCTCTTTCGCTGTCCCTGATGTTACCTTGGTCGGTCCATCTGCCATTTCCGAGTAGAAATTCACGCGCCGCACCGTGAGAGGATCAAGCCCGAGCTTGTGGGCCACATGATCCATCACCCGCTCCACGCCCAACATACCTTGCGGGCCGCCAAAGCCGCGATATGCGGTGGCGGATTGGGTGTTGGTGCGCAAGCGGTGGCTTTCGATACGGATGTGGTCAAGGTTGTAGGCATTGTCGGCATGAAGCATTGCCCTGTCGGCCACCGGCAGGGAAAGATCCTGTGCCCAGCCGCAGCGGGCCAGCTGCAAGAACTCCAGCCCCAGCACCTTACCCGTTGCATCGACGCCAACGCGGTAGTTGATGCGGAAATCATGGCGTTTGCCGGTGATGATCATGTCATCGTCGCGGTCATATCGCATCTTGGCCGGGCGTCCGAACTGCCGTGCCACGATGGCGCAAGAAACCGCCAAGGCATTGCCCTGGCTTTCCTTGCCGCCAAAACCACCCCCCATGCGACGGATTTCAACCCGAACCGCATTCATCGGCAGACCAATGGCTTCGGCCACCTTGTGCTGAATTTCAGTCGGATGCTGGGTGGACGAATGCACCACGACGCCGCCCTCTGCCGGCAGTGCCAAGGCAGCCTGACCTTCGAGGTAAAAATGTTCCTGCCCGCCCATTTCGAGGCTGCCCTCGATGACATGCGGGGATGCAGAAATTGCTGCCGCAGCATCGCCCTTGGCCCAAATTACCGGCCCGCCTTCAAACCGGCTGCCTGCGGCCATGGCATCGTCGACAGTCAGAAGCGCGGGCAATTCTTTGTAAGCAATCCTGCCCAGGCGCGCCGCTTTTCGGGCGGCAAGGTGGGTGTCGGCCACAACCAGAAAGATCGGCTGCCCCACGTAGTGAACCTTTTCGACGGCTAACAAAGGTTCATCATGAATTGACGGGGATACATCGTTTGCAAAGGGCAGGTCTTCGGCGGTCAGAACAGCGACGACGCCGTCGGCCTTGCGCACAGCCTCAAGATCAACAGACGTGATTTCACCATGTGCAACTGACGAAATGCCAAAGGCAAGGTGCAGCGTATTCGCTGGCAGCGGCAAATCGTCGACATAGCGGGCAGCACCTGTGACATGCAGGGCGCCGGAATCATGGGGAAGGGGTGTGGCGACACTCATGGCGAAACCTCCAGCACGGATACAGATACGCCCGAACGTTCATGAAAATAGCGCACAAGCATGTTCTGTGCGGATCGCAGCCGGTAGTCCGCTGAGGCGCGCATATCGCTCATCGGGGTGAAATCTTTGGCGAATGCGGGTAAGGCCGCGGCGATGGTCGTTTCAGCCCATTCCTTTCCTGTCAGCGCCGCCTCAACCGCTGTGGCGCGCTTTGGTGTGCCCGCCATACCGCCGAAAGCAATCCTTGCACTTCTGATCTTGGAGCCGCTCAAGGTCAGGTTAAAGCATCCGCAGACCGCAGAAATGTCCTGATCAAACCTTTTCGACAGTTTGTAACAGGCCAAACCTGGTACATTGTCCGGGATCGTCACTGCCTCTACGAATTCGCCCGGTTTGCGGTCTTGTTTGCGGTACTCCAGGAAAAAATCCTCAAGCGGCATGTCGCGCCGCGTATCGCCTTGGCGCAGATGTAATGTAGCCCCCATAGCGATCAGCGCTGGTGGTGCGTCGCCAATGGGCGATCCATTGGCGATGTTGCCACCAATGGTCGCCGCCCCCCGCACCTGTTCCGAGGCGAAACGGCGCAGCAGTTCGGCAAGACTCGGGTGGCGCTCGGCGACAGCCTCGCGCAGTGACGCAATCGTCACCCCGGCACCGACACGCAGCCCTCCCTTGACAGGTTCGATCTGCTGCAAATCCTTGCAGGCATATAGAAAAGCAACCTCCGGCAAGGGGCGCAGTTCCTTGGTCACCCACAAGCCGACATCCGTCGCCCCGGCAATCAATGTGGCGTCCGGGTGCGCCATGTACCATGCCGCCAATTCATCGGAAGATCCCGGCGCATAGGGCGCAGCCGTTTTGCCCGTGGCGGTGGGAATGTCGGAGATCCACTCAGGCACCGGTTTTGCAGCAGCAGCCTTCGCAGCCCTGACAATCGGGGCATAGCCCGTGCAACGGCACAGATTGCCTGCCAACTGGTCATCGTGGTCACGCGCACCGTTTTTGTGGGCCACTGCCATCGATACGATGAAACCGGGTGTGCAGAACCCGCACTGGCTGCCATGCAAATCAACCATTGCCTGCTGGACCGGGTGCATTTCGCCCTTGGGCCCAGACATACCTTCGACCGTTCGTACGGATTTTCCGTGGAGTTGCGGCAAAAACAGAATGCAGGAGTTCAGGGCATGGCTTCCGTGGTCGTCGGTGACCATGACGCTGCAGGCACCGCAATCGCCTTCGTTACAGCCCTCTTTGGTGCCGGTCAGCCCTTTGGATTCACGCAACCAGTCCAATAGCGTGCGGGTCGGGCTTTCACCAGACAGCTGGACAGGCGCTCCGTTCAGTAGAAACGCGATATCGTTCATCGAATGAACCCGCCGCCTTCTCCTCCTCCGGGTATTTGTGCCGCCGCCCGATGCGGCGTAAAGCGGAACGACACCCCCGTTTCCCTTGCGTTATGAAGCGCCCAACCGGATCACAAAGCAAGAAGAACTTACTGGGATAATCCTGCATCAGTTTCAAGATTTCCCGAAGTATCGCCGGAACAGCGCCTTCGCCAGCACGGATGGCTGGTATCAAATCAAACAACAGGTAATATCCAATGAGCATCATCGAAGCACGCCAACAAGATCGGTGCACAGGGGGCAAATGACAATCGCATACTACATCCTTGTTTTTATCGGCGCGGCGCTGATCGGATTGCAGGTTACCTTTTCAAGGGTTTTTCGGGCCCGTGCGCTCGAAATTGCCGACCGTTTGCATGAAGAACCCCCTACCCGCGACCTTCCAAACTCTCTGCCGCCTATCGTGGCTGATTTCGCTTTTCGGGCAGGGGCGGAGTCGGGTGCCCGCCTGCGATTGGCCAGTTTCAAACAAAAAGCAGAGCTTCGCCTGAAGCCTGGCGGGAAATTCATCGACATTTCGGCTTGGCAGGTCATCGCGTTATCCAGGGCCGGGTTTCTTTGGGATGCGCGGCAAGAGATCTGGCCGATATCGCGGCTGCGGGTAATTGACGCGTTCGTCGGCGGTGCGGGGCATCTGGAGGCGCGGCTATTCGGCTCGATTCCGCTGGCCAAGGCGGAAGGCGGCGACATCAATCTGGCCGAAGCTTTCCGCTATCTTGCGGAACTGCCATGGGCGCCGGATGCGATTCTTGGCAACCCCGATCTGGTCTGGCGGGTGACCGGTGCAAACGAAGCAGAGGTTCGGCTTGATACCCCTGACGGAGTGGCGCGGGTGACATTCGAATTCGATGCGGAAGGTGATATTGTCGGCATGTCGGCAAAGGATCGCCCTTCCCGCGATGCCAAAGGAAATACCGTCAAATATGACTGGCGTGGTCGGTATTCGGATTATGCCCAATTAGGCCCGCGCCGTCTGCCCACCTATGGCGAAGTCGGTTATGTCTATCCCAGCGGATATGAGACCTATTTCAGGGGCCGAATTGTCGAGTATCATGTTACTGCCTAGGGCGGCGCGGGCTAGCTGTTTGCCTGACCAACAGCGGTGGCACTGGCCAACCATAAATGCTCGGGCGATCTTTCTTCTTGTTGCAGGCTTCGCTAGGTTCTTTGCATGAACAAATCCCCCCGATTCATCCACCTGCGCGTGCACACCGAATACTCTTTGCTTGAAGGTGCGGTGCCGCTGAAAAAACTGATCGGGTTGTGTCAAAAATCAGCAATGCCCGCAGTGGCAGTGACCGAAACCAACAACATGTTCTCGGCGTTGGAATTTTCGGTACTTGCCAAAGGGGCGGGGTTGCAGCCGATCATCGGCTGTCAGGTATCGCTGACCTATGATCCGGCACAGGCCGGCGACCGTCCACGTCCGCCTGCACCCATAGTTCTGCTGGCGCAGAACGAAGCCGGTTACATGAACCTGCTGAAGCTCAATTCCTGCCTGTATCTGGATTCGGACGGGGAACTTGCGCAGGTGTCGATCGATCAGTTGAAGCGCCACTCCGAGGGGATAATTTGCCTGACCGGCGGTCCGGATGGGCCGGTTGGAAAACTGCTGCAGGCCGGACAGCGACCCAAAGCTGAGCTGCTGATGCGCGACCTCGCGATGATATTCCCATCCCGGCTCTATGTCGAATTGCAGCGTCACCCCGGAGAAGGCGGTCAACTGGCCGAAGCTGAGCGGGTCACCGAGCGTGGTCAGATCGAAATAGCCTATGCAATGGATTTGCCGCTTGTTGCCACCAACGACGTCTATTTTCCCAAACCTGACATGTACGAGGCGCATGATGCGCTTATCTGCATCGCGGAAGGTTCCTATGTCGATCAGCAGGGCCCGCGC
>JAOUMG010000253.1 GCA_029881635.1 Paracoccaceae bacterium
GCCCGACTTTATCGCATCTCGTTTTCTGGCGAGATGGGATATGAAATCGCCGTTCCCGCGCGGTTCGGCGCAGCACTTTATCGCGATCTGGTGGCCCGTGCCGAGAGCCTTGGCGGCTGTGCTTACGGGATGGAGGCGTTGAATGTTCTGCGCATCGAAAAAGGTTTTATCACCCATGCCGAAATTCACGGACGTGTCACGGCATTCGACATCGGCATGCAAGGCATGGTCAGCGCGAAAAAGGACTGTATCGGCAAGGCAGCCAGTCAGCGACCCGGCCTGACCGGGGCCGAGCGCGAACAACTCGTGGGCCTGCGGCTTGCTGCGGGAAGTTTTGATGCCGGCGCCCATCTATTTGAGGCAGACGCTGATCCGATTGCGGCCAATGATCTCGGTTATGTCACCTCGGTCTGCTACTCGCCAACATTGAAAAGCCATCTGGGTCTTGGCTTTCTGAAGAACGGCCGCGCACGGCACGGCGAACGCATAAGGCTCGTGGATCACTTGCGCGGTACCGACCTTCTGGTCGAGGTTGCGCATCCGGTCTTTTTTGACCCTGAGGGAGGGCGCGCGCGTGGCTAGCCTGATAGAACTGACGCCCTGCGATGGGCTATTGCCGCTGCGTATCGGCGACCTGACCCTAACCGAATTGTCATCGGCGCGGATCACCTCGGTGGCGCCACTGGCCGGAAAGGACCGCGCCGTGGCGGCTGCGCTGAAGGAAATGGGCCTTGGCTGGCCTGCGCCGGGACGCGCGTTTGCCAGGGATGGATCGGCTTGCCTCTGGTCGGGCAGGGGGCAGGCAATGCTGATAGGCGCCGATCCAAAAGGCTTGTCGAATATCGCCGCACTCACGGATCAAAGCGATGGCTGGGCGCGGATCAGGCTCGACGGGGCCGGTGCCGAGGTCGTACTGGCACGGCTGGTGCCGCTCGACCTGTCACAAGGCAGCTTTGGCAAGGGGCAGGTCGCGCGCACTTCGCTGGGCCATATGATGATGCTGGTAACGCGCACAGGCGTCGCAGCGTTTGACATTATGGTGTTTCGGTCCATGGCACGCACGGCAATCCATGAACTGGAACAGGCGATGAAGGCCGTCGCCGCACGGGGCGCAGTCTTCGTCAGTTAGGTTGGTGTCAAGTCGATCACAACGGGAAGATGGCGCATTCTTGCGCCATCTGTGTTCTGGCCGCTGGACAGTGGCCGCCCGAGCGCAGATATTTGCACCATGAGTCTGCCCCCCGGTTTCCTTGACGAATTGCGCAACCGCGCCTCGCTCAGCCATGTTGTTGGGCGCAAGGTGACGTGGGACCCGCGCAAATCCAACCAAGGCAAGGGCGATTTCTGGGCACCATGTCCATTCCATCAGGAAAAGACCGCCAGCTTTCATGTCGATGATCGCAAGGGATTCTATTACTGCTTTGGCTGCCACGCCAAGGGCGATGCGGTGTCATTCGTGCGTGAAACCGAGAATGTGGGTTTCATGGAGGCGGTCGAAATCCTTGCCCGTGAGGCAGGTATGCAGATGCCCGCCCGTGATCCGCAGGCAGCCCAACGGGCTGACCGGGGCCGCCAGCTTGCCGATGTGATGGAGGCGGCTGTCCAGCATTATCGCTTGCAGCTCAAAACCGGCGCTGGCTCCGAGGCGCGCGACTATCTTGCCCGTCGCAAGTTGTCCGACGCCACGCAGGAGCGGTTCGAGATCGGTTTTGCCCCAGACCAGCGGCAAGGCCTGTTTGTGGCCCTGCAGGCCAAGGGCATCGAGCCGGGGTTGATCATTGATGCCGGTCTTTGCGCCAAACCTGACGGCGGTGGTCAGCCCTATGACCGCTTTCGTGACCGTATCATCTATCCGATCCGCGACGCCCGTGGCCGTTGCATTGGCCTTGGTGGTCGGGCGATGGACCCGAATGCACGGGCGAAATACCTCAATTCCCCGGAAACCGAGCTATTTGACAAGGGCCGCAGCCTTTACAACCACGGCCCGGCGCGTGAAGCGGCAGGCAAGGGCCAGCCGCTGATTGTTACCGAAGGCTATATGGATGTCATCGCCCTGGTTGAGGCCGGGTTCGAGGCTGCCGTCGCGCCGCTCGGAACCGCCATCACCGATGAGCAGCTGCGCCTTCTTTGGCGTATCCACCATGAACCGATCATCGCGCTTGATGGCGATACCGCCGGTATTCGGGCGGCTATGCGCCTTGTCGATCTGGCCCTGCCGCTGCTGGTGGCAGGGCAGGGCCTGCGCTTTGTCATCCTGCCCGAAGGCATGGACCCGGATGATCTGATCCGGCAACGGGGGGCGGGGGCTCTCAAAAAGCTGCTCGATCAGGCTGAACCGATGGTCAACCTGCTTTGGCGCCGCGAAACCGAGGCCGGAAATTTCGATAGCCCTGAACGCAAGGCCGCGCTCGACAAGTCGTTGCGCGCCGCGATTATGCGCATCGCCGATCCCTCTATCCGGTCGCATTACGGTGAAGAGATCAAGCGCCTGCGCTGGGAATTGTTTGGCAATCGCCGTGTGCCAGCCAAGGGGCAGGCGAGCCGACCCGGAAAGGGTGGCAAAGGAGGTTGGGCACCACCACCTGCAAGTGCGCTTTCAGCCACGCGCAGTTCACTTCTGGCGGCCGCCTCCGGTCCGGAAGTCGATGAATACCTGCATGAGGCGATGATCCTTGCCATCTGCGTCACTCATCCCGCCTGTGTTGCCCGCTTTGAAAGCCAGCTTGAAACTCTGGGTATGCATGGTCCGGGCCACAATCATTTGCGGCATGCGCTTTTGGTCGCTTCCCATGAAGACATCAAAGACCCCGAACAGTTCCGCGCAAAACTTCATGCAGTTGCGGGCGATGATCTTGAAAAGCTGATGGCGCTTGCCCACGTGCAAACCGCACCCCCTGTGCGCAAACCCGACGATACCGAACTGGCCATCATGTGTCTTGCCGAAGAACTTGCCCGCCTTGAGGCGCGACGCGGCGCCAGATCGGAAATCGAAGATGCTGTCGAAGACATGACCGGTCTTGCCGATGAAGGTCTGACTTGGCGATTGTCGCAGGCCGCACTGGCCCGCCACCGGGCGGACCGTTCGAAGCTGGACGATACGAAAGATATGGGAGAAGACCGCGCGGCCCTCTCCGCGCAACTGCAAGACCTGATTGACGGAGCGGCCTGGGTGAAGAAGAAAAACTGAACCTTCGCTGGCACTGTGATTCGTTGAAATGATTCGATAAAACCCTATGAACCGATTCGCGCAACTGATTCGCGCCGATTCTTCTGACCCCGAAGGAGCGCCAATGGCCGCTAAAGACACCGAAGATCAGAAAACCGAAGAGCAGGACAGCGACCAGTCGTCAATGGACGTCAGCCAGACCGCCGTCAAAAAGATGATCGCCGATGCCCGCGAACGTGGCTACATAACCTACGATCAGCTCAATCAGGTCCTGCCGCCCGATCAGGTGTCTTCCGAACAGATCGAAGACGTGATGTCGATGCTCTCGGAAATGGGTATCAACGTCATCGAGGATGACGACGCCGAAGAAGGCGAAAATGCCGGTGCTCTGGTCGAAACATCGACCTCGCGCGAGGTTATCGTTTCCACCTCCACCGCCGAAGTTCTTGACCGTACCGATGATCCGGTTCGCATGTACCTGCGCGAAATGGGCACCGTTGAACTGCTCAGCCGCGAGGGTGAGATTGCCATCGCCAAACGCATCGAGGCCGGTCGTAACACAATGATCCTCGGGCTTTGTGAAAGCCCGCTGACCTTTCAGGCGATCACCATCTGGCGCGAGGAACTTCTGTCCGAAGACATTCTGCTGAGGGATGTCATCGATCTTGAAACCACCTTCGGCAACGCCATGGACGAAGAGGGTGAAGCCAACGTTCCGGTCGTCGGCGGCGCCAGCGCGACCGCGGCACCTGCCAAGGCGGAGGGGGATGCCGAAGAACTGGATGCCGATGGAAACCCAATCCAGAAGGCCGATGACGACGACGAAGACGATGACGAAAACGCCAATATGTCTCTCGCCGCGATGGAGGCAGCGCTAAAGCCACGTGTCCTTGAGATGCTGGAGATTATTGCGCGCGACTATGTGATGCTGTCCGAAATGCAGGATCTGCGGATGTCTGCGACGCTGAATGAAGACGGCAGCTTCTCCAAGAATGATGAAGTCTCGTATCAGAAATTACGCTCTGAAATCGTGACCTTGGTGAACGAACTTCATCTTCACAATAACCGGATCGAGGCCCTGATTGACCAGCTCTATGGTATCAATCGCAAAATCATGTCGATCGACAGCAACATGGTCAAACTCGCCGACCAGGCCCGCATCAACCGCCGTGAATTCATTGATGAATACCGTGGCTATGAACTTGACCCGACCTGGCTCGACCGGATGGCCGAAAAATCCGGTCGTGGCTGGCAGGCGCTGATCGAACGCAGCCAAAGCAAGGTCGAGGAACTCAGGAATGACATGGCCACAGTCGGCCAGTATGTCGGCGTCGACATCTCGGAATTCCGCCGCATCGTCAATCAGGTCCAGAAGGGCGAAAAGGAAGCGCGGCAGGCCAAGAAGGAAATGGTCGAGGCGAACCTGCGTCTGGTGATCTCCATCGCGAAAAAGTACACGAACCGCGGG
>JAOUMG010000254.1 GCA_029881635.1 Paracoccaceae bacterium
AAAGATGCGCATGCCTCCTGGGAAGCAGGATTCATCCGGCTGGCGGTTTATCATACAAACAGTCGTGCAAAGGCTTTCTACCAGCGGCTCGGCTTCACCGCCTCGACGGGCGAAGTCACAATGACACTGGATAGCGAGGGTTTGGCAAATCTGGAGAAGGCGCTGTGAAAACCATCCTTGACGAACGCCAGCGCGCGCATGATCCGCAGCATTGCATGGCAAATGGCAAGTCCTTGCCAAACCCTGAACAGCCTCGCCGGATTGAAGTTCTGGCACAGGCAGCACAGGCGGCGGGCTGCCATATCGAGGCGCCAACCGATCACGGCATGGGACCAATTGCTGCGATCCATTCGCCGGAATACCTGACCTTTCTGGAAACCATCCACACCCGCTGGCGCCGGATTGACGGTGCTTCGGATGAGGTAATCCCGAACATTCACCCGGACAAGCGCACCGCTGGTTACCCAAAATCCGCCGTAGGTCAGGCCGGATTTCATCAGGCCGATACCGCCTGCCCTATCGCCGAAGGTACGTGGCAATCGGCTTATTGGTCGGCCCAAACAGCACTCAGCGCAGTTGACACTGTGCTTTCGGGTGAAAAGGCGGCCTATGCCCTTTGCAGGCCCCCCGGCCACCATGCCTTTGGCGATCTGGCTGGTGGCTTTTGCTTTCTCAACAATTCCGCAATTGCCGCCGAGGCCATACTGCGCGCCGGGCTGCGGCCGGCCATTCTGGATGTGGATGTACATCATGGCAACGGCACCCAAGGCATCTTCTATCATCGGCGCGACGTTCTGACGGTATCAATCCACGCCGATCCACGCCGGTTTTACCCGTTCTTCTGGGGCCATAGTTCCGAACGAGGTGAGGGTGAAGGGATGGGCTATAACCTCAACCTGCCGATGCCGCGTGGCACGACAGATGATGAATATATCGACGTTCTCGAAACCGCCCTGGCACGTATCCGCAGTTTTGGTACCGATGTGATCGTGCTGGCGCTTGGGTTGGACGCCCACGAAAACGATCCGTTCAAGGGCTTCAAGGTCACGACGGCTGGATTTGCCTGCATTGCGACGGCTATTGCAAACCTTAACCTTCCGACGGTCATCATTCAGGAAGGCGGATATCTGTCCGACGACCTTGGGGCCAATCTGACCAGCTTCCTTTCCGGCTATCACTCGGCCCGTGCTTAGCTAGGACTAATGACAACTGACAGGTCACGGGCCCATAGGGGACGAGCCGCCTATCGCAATTCAAAACCACGCAGGACTTCGCCCTGATCGTTATTTCAAGTGAAGCAGGAAGAGGCTGAACAGTTCAGCCTGCGACGATATCTGCAGTTTCGTATAGATGTTGCGCCGGTGGGTTTTCACGGTGGGTAGTGAAATACCCAAATTCAATGAGATCGAATTGGAACTGTGCCCGATCAGAATAAGCTGCGCGATTTCCCGTTCCCGCAAAGTCAATGCCTCGCCTCCGAAGTCGCGAAACCTGTCTTCCTGATCTGCATGAGTGTTGACGGCGTCCAAACTGCCGGGGTCAATGGCGAACTGGCGAAGCAAAACGGCATTCAGGAAGGGGAACAACCTTTCCAGCAATCTTCGGCATTTGAGCGTTTCCTGGCTGCCGAGGGGTGTCAGAAAGCTGAAATCCAGGGCGGTTCCGTTGGGCAGGTTGATCAGCACAATCACTTCGGCCATGTTCTTGGGCCAGCCCGGCGTCCGGTAGCCGATTGCTTCGGTATCTTCGATATGAACGTCAAAGCGATTTTCGTCGATAATGGTCTGCCTGTCATTCTGGATGAAATCCGAGATCAGATAGACGCCTGCGGTCTCGCCCTTCTGAAACGCGCGATAGGCCGGGTTGATGACGTAAGTGTAGTTCAGGTAATTTTTCAAACCCCTCTCATGATTGGTTGGATTGGGGCAGATCGCCAATGCGGCCGGGGCGAGTTTTTTGCGATACAGGAATACATAAAAGCATCTGAAGCCGAACGTTTTTTCAAGCAGTTCGCCCAACGCCTCGGCAAAGTTAGCCCGACCGATCAGCATGATCAGCGATGTGATCGCCTCATCGGTGATAGCCGGATAAACGGCCGCGGTTGTGTCATGCTTCATCGGTTCAGGGCCAAGATTGCTCATAACCATTAACGGTGGAAGGCTGCCCGTAATCAAGCCAAGTCTCATCCTTTGGGATGATTGGGTGCCCTTAGGATTTGGGTGACACTCTGGCCTAGGCAGCTTCAGCCTGTTGTTGGCGCACGCATGAAAGGTCAGAATGGTTTTCCCCATTTCTCAGATCCGCAGGCGGTTTCCGTCGCTGTCAGTACAGGACGGGAATGTCAGCAGAACCTATTTTGACAATCCGGCGGGCACGCAGGTGCCGGTGTCTGTCGTTGATGCGATCAGCCACTATCTGCTTCACAATTCCTCGAATTCCGGCGGTAATTTCCGCACCAGTCAGGAAACCGATCGAATAGCTCTGCAGGCACATGAGGACATGGCGTTGTTTCTGGGCGCCAAATCGGCAGATGAAGTTGTGATCGGTCAAAGCATGACCGCATTGACCTTTCATATGTCGCGCAGCATTGCCCATGATTTCAGGCCCGGCGATCAGATTGTGATCACCAGGATGGAGCATGAGGGCAATGTCGGTCCATGGTTGGAAATCGCCAAGGACAAGGGGCTCGAAATCCGCTGGGTCGATTTCAATCGTGAAAGCTGGCAGGTTGAACCTGAGGATCTGCAAGCACAGCTCACCGACCGCACGCGTCTGGTCGCGCTGAACTATGCCAGCAATATGACCGGATCCATCAACAATATATCAGCACTTGCCAAGGTTGCAGCGGATGCAGGGGCACTGGTCTTTGTTGATGCGGTACAGCTTGCGCCCCACCATCTGGTGAATGTTCAGGATTTGGGCTGTGACTTTCTCGCCTGCTCCTCCTACAAGTTTTTCGGACCGCATTTGGGCATCCTGTGGGGCAAGGCAGATATCCTGTCGTCGCTTTATCCCTACAAGGGGCGCTGCGTATCCGACAAAAGCCCGGATCGCTTCGAATTGGGCACACCCCAGTATGAGCTATTGGCAGGGCTTTCAGCCACGATTTCCTATTTTGAAGAGATCGGTCAGCTTTGCGGAGGCGCCGGAAACCGTCGCGATCTGATTGCGCAGGCTTATGAGGCCTGCCGGGCCTATGAAGAACCTTTGACCAACAGATTGATCGCCGGCCTTCAGGCAACACCGGGCGTGACGATCTACGGTATTAGCAACCCCAACCGGATCGGAGAAAGAGTGCCGACGGTTTCGTTCCGGCACGACGGGATGTCACCGGATTCCATATCCAAGTCGCTTGCCCGCGCGGGCGTTCAGGTCTGGCATGGCCACAACTACGCCTACGAACCGGCATGCGCGCTGAACCTGCCGCTTGACGAAGGTGTCGTTCGGATCGGTCTGGCCCATTACAACACACAAGACGAGGTAGAGCTCGCGCTAGAGGAGATAACAAAAGCCGTTACATAATCCGGATAAAACCGGTCTGAGATTACCCAAGCAAGGAGGAAATAGTACAATGAGAAGAATACCAAAACTGATTGCAACTGCCTTGACCGCATTCGCGATAGGCGCGCCTGCCTCGGCCGAAATGCTGCGTGTCGGAATGGAATGCACCTACGCGCCATTCAACTACCGCACCGATTCTGGCGAGCTGGCAGGATATGACGTGGATGTAGCAACAGGTGTCGCCGAGATTATCGGCGCTGACCTGGAGTTTGTCTGCCAGCAGTGGGATGGCATGATCCCCGCACTGCTTGCCAACAAGTTCGACCTGATCGTCGCGTCGATGTCGATCACAAACGAGCGGCTGGAAAAGATCGATTTTTCCAGCCCTTACCGTGACTCGGTGGGTCGTATTGTGGGTAAGTCCGGTCAGAACCTGAACCTGTTCGATCCTTCGGGCAACCCTATCCCGGAAAACTTCGCCGGGCTTCGGATAGGGCTTGAAAGGGCGTCGACCTATGAAAGCTGGTTTAACGCCAAGCTGCCGGATGCCGAAATTGTTCTATATGATGGGTCCGAGCCACTTTATCTTGACCTCGTGAATGGCCGCGTTGATGCGATCATGACCAACCCGATGAAGGCCCATCTGCGGTTTCTGGCAACAGAGGAAGGCAGCGGTTTCGAATTTGTCAGCCCGGCGATTGACGATGTTGACTACTTTGGCATCGGTGTCGGCATCGGGCTAAGACAAGGCCAGCCCGAACTGAAAGCGCGTCTGGATGGCGCCATCAAGCAGCTAATCAATGACGGCAAGCTGACGGAATATGCACTAAAATACTTCCCGTTCCCGATCCACAATGAAAAATGGGGCGACGGCTGACATACTATCATGGCGGCGCATTCCACGGATGCGCCGCCGCTGATGCGCAAACCGACAAAGACCAAATCAAGCCGACAAGCTGAGAGGACGTAACTTGGAAGTACTGTCGGGATGGTGGGATGACTTCTTTTGGGGGTCTGTGGTCGTTTTGAAAGTTTTTCTGGCCTCGCTGGTCCTGATGGTGATCTTCGGGCTGATGGGTGCGGCCGCCAAACTGTCAAATAATCGCATCGCGCAAAAAG
>JAOUMG010000256.1 GCA_029881635.1 Paracoccaceae bacterium
TGCCTGCGGCGCCTGTTCTTTGGCCGGCATGGGCGCAGGGGTTGCTGGTGGTTCTGGTTCTACCTGCCGGACGGGTTCGGGTGCCGCCGCTTGTTTCGATGGTGTAACGGCAGGTGTTTCAGGCTGCGGATCGACCTGCGGGACGGGTGGCGTTGCAGGGGCGGGTTCGGGCTCAGCAGCCGCCACCGGTTCGGGGACTTCGGGCGATTCCGGGACTTCCGAAACCGTTTCTGCGAATTCAGCCTCAGCAGGTGCGCCTTCACTGACGATCGCTTCCAGCCCCTCTTCCAGTTTGGACGAGGATTTGAAGAGTTTGTCCTTAAGCTTCTTAAAAAACGACATCGATTGCCCCGGTAACTCCGCTTGCCCTCCACCTAGTCAATTCACGCCAATGATGGAAGCCCTGCACCGGTTGCCCATAACGCGCCCATCCCGGGGAAACATCGGCGATAACGCCATTTTCGGGGTCAGCAAAAATTCATTGCCTTCCCAAACCCGCAACCATCCAAAAAAATCTGTCTCATAATGTACTAATAACAGTGATTTTTTTCGAAAATAGCGGTATGAAACCGGCATGAAACTACCATTTTCCAAATCCGCCGGTTCGCCGAAACCTGCATCCGATACCGAGGCTGCCAATGACGCGGTTCTTGATCGCGTGGCAGCCGCGCTGACGGATGAATCACCGGCCGACATGCCTGAGGCTGACGCGCCGCCCCCGCAGGCAGAGCCTGATTCAGATGCAAAATCGCCAGAAACGCCGCCACCCCCCGTGACGAAAGCCAAAATGACTGACGGGTTGCAGAACCGTGCGCTGTCGCTGTGGCAGGAATGGGCCGCACTTCGTCCCTTTGCCGTTGCCACGCTGGCGCCCGTACCCTTTCTGCTGCTTGGGGCGTTTTTTGGCGGGTTCTGGGCGCTGTTGTCGCTGCTGATTCTCATGGCTTTGGGCTCATTGCTCGACAATTTTCTGGCCTTGCCTGAACCCGGCCACTTGGAAGGCGATGACCTGAAGCGGGCGGATCAGTTGTGCATCGCTCTGGCGGGCACCCATTTTGTCCTGCTTCTCATAGCCGTTTTTGCGTTATCCGGTGGCAGCGGGTTGGGTTTTTTCAGCTGGATCGCCGTTTTCCTCAGCTTCGGGATGTGGTTTGGGCAGGTCTCCAATTCGAACGGACATGAACTGATTCACCGCACGGACAAGCGGTTGTTCCGGCTTGGCATGTCGGTCTTTATCTCAATGCTGTTTGGTCATCACACCTCGGCCCATCGGTTGATCCATCACCGCTATGTTGCCACCACCGAAGATCCGAACACCGCAGCCGCTGGTGAAAGCTTTTATGCCTTTGCCCCCCGCGCCTGGTGGGAGGCCTTTCTGGCCGGGTACGAAATGGAAAGCGAAATGCGCAAGGATCGCGACACTGAAAGGCTGTTCGATCTGCATCCCTATGCGGTCTATATCGGTGGCGCGATGCTGGGGATGATCATCATGACAACGGCCTTTGGCGGTTTCGGACTGCTGGCCTATCTGGCGCTCTGCGCCTACGCCCAGTTGCAGTTGCATCTATCTGATTACGTACAACATTACGGCCTTTTACGGCAAAAAACTGAAACCGGTGAGCTTGAACCGGTTGGCCCACAGCACAGCTGGAATGCCCGGCACCCGGTATCGGCGCTGATGATGCTGAACGCCCCGCGCCATTCGGACCATCACCGCCATCCGTCCCGGCCTTTTCCCGAACTGAAAAAGCCGGAGAAAGGCAATATGCCGACCCTGCCCTATTCGCTGCCGATGATGGGGGCGATTGCGCTGGTGCCGCAGCTCTGGTTTCGGATCATGGACAGCCGTCTGGCCGCGCTACGGCCTGATCTCGACCGCTGGTCCAAACCGATTGTCTGAATTCTGCCCGATACGGTCAGGCTGGGCAAAGTGTCGCCGACAGCGCATCAGGCAAGGCTGGCTTTCCCTGCGCGGCTCTGGCAACCTTTCGGGTGAATCCGGCTGAAAAGGGAAATGTCCATGCGCATCCATCGCTTCGCCCTGACGCTGGTGCTGTCCTTGAAACTGACGCTATTGCCATGGGGCAGTTTGGCAGCTCCATCTGCAACGCCCATGACCGGCGAAGAATTCAATGCAGCCACTATCGGGCGCACATTTTACTTTAGCTCTGCCGGTCAACCCTATGGCGCCGAACAATATTTGCCAGGAAATAGGGTGATCTGGGCCTTTGTCGGCGATGATTGTCGCGATGGCAAATGGTACGAGGATCAAGGCATGATCTGCTTTGTCTATGATGACAATCCCAACGACCCCCAGTGCTGGTTGATATTTGATGGCAAGCCCGGTCTTCAGGTGCAGTCGATGCAGTTTCCTGACAGCCCGCCGCTGATCGCGGTCGAACAAAGCCCCGAACCGCTGGCCTGCCTTGGCCCCAACGTCGGCGTCTGAGTTTAGGCACCATTTTTCAAAGGCCAGACGGATACTGCCGCGCAACGCTCAGGCGTTTCAGAAAAGCGTGCCTTGATCCGGTGGTGTGCCGGGTCCGGCTTTGCGCGGTTTGGCAACGGCGCTGCCCGCGGGAATGGCCGATAGCCGTCCATCATGAAATTCGATCTCCAGCCCTGACGCAGCGCCGGCAGTGGCTTTGCTGGTCGCCACGGCCCCATCGGCCCGAACGACGGCAAACCCGCGTTTCAGCGTTTCGGTATAACCGAGCGTCAGGCGCGTACGGTCGATACTGGCCAGCCGTTCCTTCAGCGAAGCCAGCCGTAGAACAGGGGCTGCGGTCAGCCGGGCGCTCAAGGCGTCGAGATCCTTGCGCTGCTGGTCGTTCAGGCGCGCGGCATCGCGTCGCAACCTCGCGATGGCGGGTTCCAGACGCGCCGCGCGTTCGCCCAGACGCGACCGTTCGATACCGATGAACCGCGTCAGAAGACCGGGGCGAACGCGCCCTGCAACGGCGTTGAAAGCTGCCCTCTTGCGGGTGGCCGCCGCCGACAGCGCCGGCCCCAGCCGATCCGACCAAAGGTCATATTTCTGCCGCGCGGGGCCTGTCAGCGCCTCTGGCCTGCCAAGACTGC
Organism: Paracoccaceae bacterium; assembly: GCA_029881635.1. Taxonomy (GTDB): domain Bacteria; phylum Pseudomonadota; class Alphaproteobacteria; order Rhodobacterales; family Rhodobacteraceae; genus Albidovulum. The sequence goes on from JAOUMG010000256.1 coordinate 3,082, forward strand.
GGCCCAGATCAGCCAGGCGCTGGCGGCGCGTTTCGGACCTTTGCCCGATGGCACGCGCCAGCCGCGCACCCTGTTCGCCCGTCCAGGCCAGAAGGTCCAACCTGACAGGTACAGCCATTTCCGCCGCTGCAGTCGGCGTCGGCGCGCGCCGGTCGGCAGCGTGATCTATCAGGGTCGTGTCCGTTTCATGCCCGACGGCTGAAATCAACGGAATGGCGCTGGCCGCCGCCGCGCGTACGACAGCCTCCTCGTTAAATCCCCACAGATCCTCGATCGATCCGCCACCGCGCGCGACGATCAGCAGATCAGGGCGCGGGATCGCGCCGCCGGGGGACAGGGCGTTGAACCCGGCAATGGCGGCGGCCACTTCAGGGGCGCATTTTTCACCCTGTACCGCCACCGGCCAGATCAGTACCCGCCGCGGAAAGCGGTCGCGCAGCCTGTGCAGAATATCGCGGATCACCGCCCCGGAAGGCGATGTGATGACCCCGATCACTTCGGGCAGATAGGGAATGGGTTTCTTGCGCTCTGTGGCGAAAAGACCTTCGGCGGCTAGGGCAGCCTTGCGCTTTTCGAGCATCAGCATCAGGGCGCCTGCCCCGGCCGGGGCAATATCGTCCACGATCAGCTGATATTTCGATTGCCCGGGAAAAGTGGTCAGCCGCCCCGTGGCCACGACTTCCATCCCCTCTTCCGGGCGCACCGACATCTTGGCGACCTGCCCTTTCCAGGACACGGCGGCGATCAGGGCGCGATCATCTTTCAGATCAAAATACAGATGACCCGAGGCCGGGCGCGATACGCGGGAAATTTCTCCTCGCACCCGAACCTGACCGAATTCGCCCTCGATCACCCGCTTTACTGCACCCGAAATCTCCGAAACGGTGAATTCATGGGCATTGCCACCGGTTTCAGGTTCTTCAAAGATGTCCATTGCCTGCCTTGTATCCCTTGCAACCCAACTCTAGAACGCGGACGAGCGAAGGCCAAGCGGGGGATGGCATGAATATTCTCATTCTGGGCGGCGGGGGCCGTGAACATGCACTAGCCTGGGCAATCAAGCAAAACCCGAAATGCGACCGATTGATCGTGGCCCCCGGTAATGCCGGGATTGCGATGCTGGCCGAATGTGCCGATATCGATGTGATGGATGGCGCCGCCGTTGTGATCTTTGCTGAAGAAAACGCGATCGACTTTGTTGTGGTCGGGCCAGAGGCACCCCTGGCCGCCGGTGTGGCTGACGCCCTTCGCGCCGCTGGCATTCTGGCCTTCGGCCCCTCGGCAGCCGCTGCCTGTCTGGAGGCCTCCAAAGCCTTCACCAAAGAGATTTGCGATGCCTGTAGTGCGCCGACGGCGGGTTATGCCCGGTTCACCGATGCAGGTCTTGCGAAGGAACATATTCACCGCATGGGCGCCCCCATCGTCATCAAGGCCGATGGATTGGCAGCAGGCAAGGGCGTTGTGGTGGCCATGACCGAGCCCGAAGCAGTGGCGGCCGTCGAGGATATGCTGGGCGGAGCCTTTGGTGATG
>JAOUMG010000255.1 GCA_029881635.1 Paracoccaceae bacterium
GGCAGCGCCACCAGCGCGCGGAATTCATTGCTGGTCCAGTCTTCGATCAGAACCGTTTCGCCATTGCGAGCGCGGTCAATCTCATCTTTTTGCGGCTTTTCAAAATCGAAAAGATAGCTGCGTTCGCCCCGTGCCCGTAACTCACCTCCGCCGTCAATGACATAAGCTTCGCGCAGGCCGCGCTGTATCTGGGCCTGACCTTGGGTCAAAAGTTGGCGCAGGTCGCTGTCCGACAGCAGAAAGGTTGATCGTTTGGCCCCATTCAGGAATCGGGCCAACACAACGGCATCAGTGGAAAGATCACGCCGATGTTCTTCCTGATAAGCTTCTGCCGCGGCCAAGGAATTGCCGATAACCTGACGAACCCGGTCGGAGAACCAGCCTTCAAGCCCAATATTGACAGTTAGACCTGCAAAAATGGCGACAAGAATCGTGGGTACCAGCGCGATACCGGCAAAAACCCCTGTCAGGCGCAGGTGCAGGCGCGACCCCGCGGATTTTGCCCTGCGCGCGGCAATCATTCGGGCAAGTCGTGCCAAAACCATCCCGCTGAGCAGTAGGAAATACACCAGATCGGCCAGCAATATCAGACGCAAGGAATTTGAATTCGCGCCCTGCCCGAACGGGCCGAGGGCCGCAAAGGTTGCAAATGCCAGTACCGGACCGAGGACAACAAGACCAACTGTCAACGCATTCTGAAACCGCCGTTGCCGACGCAAACGGTTCAAACGCCCTAACGATGTGCTGCGTGCTAAGCCCTGCAAGAGCTTGCCCCTGTATATAGGGTCGCCAAGGCGACCACCGCCGATATATCGTGGTCCTTACAACGGCTGACGCCGATGGGCCACGGTTTGTGTTGCGGTTTTACATCAATTTGCGCCGCCGTGTCACGTGGATATCGAGCTCAGTCAGCTTCTTTCGCAAAGTATTTCGGTTGATGCCCAGCAGATCGGCGCATTTGGCCTGATTTCCAGCCACCGCATCCAGTGCGATTTCAAGTAACGGTGTCTCCATTTCCTTTAGAATTCGGCCATATAAACCGGGGGGTGGCAGTGCATTGGGATGCAGGTCAAAGTAGCGCTGAAGGTGGCGGGCGATTGAGGCGGAAAGCCGCTCACCGGATTCAATGCCGCCTATCTTGCCCGTATCGGTGGCAACGGCGCCCAAACTCGCCTCTACTTCGGCGCGGCTGATCTCAGGCTCAATAGCTGTGGCCATCAATTGCCGCAGCGTGTTTTCCAGCTGCCTGACATTGCCCGGCCAATGAAATTTCCTCAATGCATCCTTGGCGTCGGCTGCCAGCCACCGTGTCGGTGCGCCATCGCGTTCCCCCCGCGCAAGGAAATGGTCTGACAAAAGCGGAATGTCATCCACCCTTGCGCGCAAGGTTGGCACCTCAAGTGAGATGCCGCTCAAGCGGTAAAACAGGTCCTGCCGAAACCTTCCCTCGGCCATCTTCTTTTCAAGGTTTTGTTGGCTTGTGGCGATGATCTTCGGCCCATTGGGAAGCATCGCATCAAGCGTATGCACCAGCCGCGCCTGAACATCGGTGCTGAAATCCCCGACCTCCTCCAACACGATGCTGCCACCGCGTACCTTCGACAGAATGGCCGCCGACCCATCGGGACCTTCGAAATCGGTGCTTTGGACGCTCAGGAAGGGTAATGCCCGGCGATCTGAAAAGTCGTGAATTGACCTGGCGACAAGCGTCTTACCGGTTCCCGATTCACCGTTTATCAGAACGGGCAGGTCCGTATTCATGACCCTTGCAACCAGCCGATAGAGTGTTTGCATTGCCGGTGTATGCCCGACCAGCGGCAAATCGTTGCCGGACATTGCAGGTGTGGCCTCGCCCGAAACCTGACGGCGTTTCGCCCCCAAGGCGCGCGCCGAGCGTTTCATCAGATCTGGCAGGTCAAAGGGTTTTGGCAGGTAATCGTATGCGTCGGCTTCTGAGGCCTGAATCGCCGTCATGATCGTGTTTTGTGCGGATATGATGATCACCGGCAATCCCGGCCGCAATTGCGCGATTTTCGGTAATGCCTCCAAACCGTTGCCATCCGGCATTACCACATCCGAAATGACCAGATCGCCCTTTCCCTCGTCAACCCAGCGCATCAGCGTAACCAGCGACGAGGTGGCATGAACCTTGCACCCCGCCCGGGTCAGGGCCTGCGTCAGGACTGTGCGGATTGTGCGGTCGTCATCGGCAACCAGAACTGTACCATCCATCAACATTTCTCCTGAACTGCCGGGGCAAGTGGCAATGATACCCTGAAAACCGTTCGACCCGGCGCGGATTCAACCGATATCCAGCCGTTGTGGTCCGCTATGATCTTGGAAACCAGTGCCAGCCCCAAGCCGGTGCCGTTGCTGCGCCCCGACACAAACGGATCAAAAATATCGCCCACAAGGTCCGGCGATATGCCTGGGCCGTCATCGATGATTTCCACCTGCAGGGGCAAGGGTATTCCCGCCCCGTCTGGCTTTCTGCGGCGCAAGGCGTGGTCATAGTAACTGCGAATACGAATGCTGCCGGTTTTGGCATTCGCGGCCTCGGCAGCATTTTTCAACAGGTTCAGAACCACCTGAAGCAGCTGGTCCGCATCACCCGAAACAGGTGGCAGGGATGGGTCGTAATCCTCCACAATGGTCATATGCGCCGCAAATCCAACCGCCGCAGAACGTCTGGCGCGATCAAGCACATCATGGATGTTCACCGCCCGCTTTTCTGGCGGTCGCAGATCGCCGAACTGTTCGACCTGTTCGAGAAGTTTCACAACCCGGCGGGTTTCTTCAACGATCAGATCAGCTAGCTCAATGTCGTCGGGTCCGAGGTTCATCGCCAAAAGCTGGGCAGCCCCTGAAATACCTGCGAGCGGGTTCTTGATTTCATGCGCCAGTATCTGTGCCATGCCGATGGCGGAACGCGCCGCCGATTTCATGCCCTGCCCGCGTCCCAGACGTTCGGCATTTTCGCGCGGCGATATCAGCAGCAGCACCGACCCTGGATTGTCGCCCATTGGCGCGACCTGAAGATTGCAGGTTACAGGTGCGCGGTCCCCGGTTCCTACATCTATGTCATTGATAAATAGGTTGGCATGATCGCTGCGCACCCGTGCAAATGCGCTTTCCAACGGGGCGTCGATAGCCAGCAGGTCAAATAAGGGTTGCCCCTGCAGCGCCCGTTCCGAAAGGTTCAGGAATTGCTCGGCTGCGGGATTGACGGCTGTGGCATTGTTACGATCGTCGATAAGGATGGCCGGGACCGGCAACGACGCCCATAATATCCCCTCCGCCGTCAGTGTCATGCCGCGGCACTCAGATCGGCATGGGTAAACGCGCAGGCAATCATTGAAAGTACCTTTGCCGGATCGGTTTCGGTCAACAAAGCGGCCCGCTGACCAGGTTCAGAACCGGCTTTCTCCAGATACCAGCCAAGATGTTTGCGGGCGACGCGCACACCGAGTTCATGGCCGTACAAATCTAGCATTGCTTCGTAATGTTCAGACACCATGTCTGCCAATGCCGCCCCTTTGGGAATTTCAGGCGGCTTTGTGCCGAACAATTCGGCGGCGATTTCGGCCAATCGCCATGGCGCACCCTGCGCCCCTCGCCCCACCATCACGCCGTCGCATCCCGATTGGGAACGGGCCAAACGCGCTGAGGCCGTATCGATGATATCGCCATTGGCGATAACGGGTACACGGACCGCTTCTCTCACCCGCCGGATCGCGGCCCAATCGGCCTGTCCTTTGTAAAACTGCTGACGCGTGCGCCCGTGGACGGTGATCATCTGCACCCCCGCACCTTCGGCCCGGCGGGCGAGATCGGGGGCATTCAGACAGTCGGTATCCCAACCCAACCTGCATTTCAGCGTGACAGGTATATCCACAGCGCCCACGACCGCCTCGATCAGTGTCAACGCATGATCAGGATCGCGCATGAGTGCGGATCCTGACGCCCCGCCTGTAACCTTCTTGGCCGGGCAACCCATGTTGATATCGATGATTGCGGCCCCCATATCGGCGACCATCCGCGCTGCTTCGGCCATCGCCTTTGCCTCACGTCCCGCCAGTTGCACGGATGTCCGGGGCCCATCGGCAATCCCGAGATCGCTGCGCGCCTTGGCCCTGACCGAGGCTTTCTGGGCCAGCATTTCACCACTTGCCACCATTTCAGAGACAACCAGCCCTGCCCCAAACCGCGCCACCAGACGCCGGAACGGCAAATCCGTTATTCCCGCCATCGGAGCGAGAAGAACAGGTGGCGAGATACTCATATTTGCCAGTTGAATGGGCAATTGCCTAATCCTTGTGCATCCACCTCTCGTAACGCCCATGACCCTGATCGCCAAGTCCCAATTCGTCGGCCATTGTCAGCACTGTCACTGCCGATTAGACCTGACACGAAGATCGGAAAGGGTCGCGTGTGACACAAAACAGCGAAACGGCTATCATCATCGTTGCAGCCGGGCGTGGAAACCGCGCGGGCGAAGGTCTGCCGAAACAATGGCGCGACCTTGCTGGCAAACCTGTTGTTGCGCGGACTGTTGCCGCATTTTCCGGGTTTGACCGCATCGTCCTGGTCCTTCATCCCGATGACATGGCGC
>JAOUMG010000004.1 GCA_029881635.1 Paracoccaceae bacterium
CCCGTCAGGTGGTACGAAAGCCAGCCAGCTGATTCAGAATGCTTCCATTTATCTGCTGGAAAAACGACTTGAGGCAGCAGGAGCAAACCCGGCGGATATATGGTCGCCCGAATGCGACTGGTCGCATTTCGGCCAGCCGCTGGATGACTGGATCCAACACACTGCCGCCAGCCTGGCCATTGCGGTCGTCTCTGTCGCGTCGGTGATCGATTTCGAGCGCATCATCATCGATGCGAATTGCCCGCCTCACGTGCGCACTGCCATCGTCGCCCAGACGCGCGCCGCGATTTTGAATATAGATACTCAGGGAATTGCCGATCCGGTGGTTCTGGAGGCTTCGATCGGGCGCGACGCCCGCGCCATCGGGGCGGCATCCCTGCCGATCATTAGCCGGTATTTCCTGAGTCAGCCAAGGTTCACGTGAACCTAGGATTGGTCATCTGTTGGCCATTTCAGGTATCCGCCCGCATCAGGCACTCGAGATACGTCCGCCAGTTCAGGAAACCATCTTAGAGAATACCCAAGTCAGTGGCCCAGAGCGAGGGGGCTGGAAACCATTGGTGTTTGTCATATGGTCCCGTGGCCCAGCCTGAAGGGCCGGTGGGGCAGGCGAGAGTATGCAATTACCAAGATCTGCTTGAAAAATGCCTGAAACGCGGATCATTGCGGGACAGGCGGATGCCTACACCCTGACAGGGTCCGCCTTGGCGATGCGGTCAAGCGCCATCAATGTTTCAATGAGCTTTGGCATCTGATCAAGATAGACCATATTCGGGCCGTCGCTCGGCGCAGTGTCGGGGGCTTCGTGCGTTTCGAGGAATACCCCGGCGACGCCGAGGCTGACGGCGGCGCGCGCCATTGCAGGCGCAAATTCACGCTGCCCACCCGAGGATGTACCCAACCCGCCAGGCTGGGCCACTGAATGTGTGGCATCCATGATCACCGGATAGCCGGTTTTCGCCATCGTCGGCAGCGATCGCATGTCGGCCACCAGCGTATTATAACCAAAGCTGACGCCGCGTTCGGTCAGCAGGATCCGCTCATTGCCGGTGCTTGCGACTTTTTCGGCCACATTCCCCATCTCCCATGGCGACAGGAACTGGCCCTTCTTGATGTTAACCACGCAACCAGATTCGCCCGCCGCGATCAAAAGATCGGTCTGACGGCAAAGAAAGGCCGGTATCTGGATGACATCGACCACGGCACCTGCAATGCGGGCTTGTTCGGGGTCATGGATATCGGTCAAAACAGGCATGCCCAGCGCTGCGCGAACGCCGTCAAGAATCTTCAACCCGACGTCGATGCCAAGGCCACGTTTGCCCGAAAGTGAAGTGCGGTTGGCTTTGTCATAGCTTGCCTTGAAAATATACTGTGCACCGACCGCAGCGCAGGCTTCGGCCATCGTGCCGGCAATCATCTGGGCATGGTCGGCGCTTTCAAGCTGACAGGGACCAGCGATTACAACAAGCGGCCTGTCATTGCCGACCGTCAATGCGCCGATCGTCACGTCTTTCATCTTTGTCATGCCTGCAATCCTCAGGATGTGACCTGCTCTCGCAGGATAGAGGCCGTCATTGACAGCATAAGGTAAATGCCACCGAAGATCAGGAAGGCCAAGACCGTGTTTTCGAATGCGCGTGGATATGTGGGTTCATCCGGCGCGACCGGTGCGACCGCGACCGAGAGGTAGCGCACCTGCCGGTTCGCCTCGATACGGGCTGTTTCCAGTTGTTGCATGGACTGGCTGAGCATGACCTGACGGGTTTCGAGATCTGCCTGTGCCACCCGCAGTTGCCCCGAAATGCGTGCCAGCGAGGTCGATCCCATCGTGCTTTCAGTCAGCTGCGCACGCAGATCCGCGATCAGGTTTTCGAGCCGCTGAATATCGCCGGTTACCCCGTCGACCCGCGCCTGATTGGGTTGTTCATTGGCCAGTAATCCCTGCAGTTGAAGTCGCTTTTGCTGCAACTGGCTTTCAAAGGTAGAAACCTGGCCCATCACGACGTTGGTTTCGGTCAAAGGGTCGATCACCCCGAGTTCTTCTTGAAGATCAAGCACACTGCGCTGGGCTGCCTGCATCTTTAGCTCGGCATCTTCAAAGCTGTCGCGCGCACCACTCATCTGATCTTCGCGTAGCCGCTGGGTCAGTTGGTCAACCTGTTCTTCGGCATATCGAATCAAGGCTTCGGAAAACCTCTGGCTGGCCTCGGGATCCGCTGCAATCACCTCCATCTTGATGATGCCTTCCGTCGGGTCATAGCCGATCTTTATGTTTCGGCTGTAAAGCTTGTAAGCGGCTTCATTGGTTGTACCGGGTTCAAGCCGTTGCAGTGGGTCGATATATTCCTGGCTGAAATGCGCCTTATAGCCCAATTCCTTGTCGAGCCGGATCATTGCGTCGCGCGATTGCAGATAGCTTTGAACGGTGATCGAATCCTGCGAAGTGGCAAACTGCGTGCCCTGAAACATCCCGCCAAGCCCGCTGCCCTGCGCTTCAGCCTGCTGGATCAGGAATTCGCTGCGTGTTGCGTAAAGCGGTGTTGCCAGGCTGAAAAAGTACCAACCCACCATCAGCGCCGGTAATGCCACGAATACCGCAAGCCGCGCCATCAGCAGCATGAAATTGCGCCGCCGCCGCCGCATGATGTCGCGCTGAAGCCGAATGATCTCGGCTGCCCGGTAAGCTTCGCCCGCAGCCTGGGTGGCGGGCAGATTTGTTGTTGGGGCAACGGTCTGAGGCAACTGGACCTGGCCGCTACCAGCAGCGGTCTTGGCCTCGGTGGGGTTCACAAGCTGTAAAATGTTCGATCGCTGAAACGGATCAATCCCTTTGCGCCGCAACAACCGGACGGCCTCAAGATCAGAGGCTGCGTCGATCCCGTTCTTCTGGGCGACGCGCCGGGCGAGTCGCAGCTGTTTACCGCTAAGACCTTCGGCCTGAATGGCCGCAATCTCTTGGCCGATCGAAATCTGCTTTTCCGGTTCTTTCAGCATGTCTTGTTCAGCCGTCGGAAAGGGCTGATCCCCAAACCCGTCACTGGCCCCGGCAAAGGGCATCTGCGAGGTATCCTTTTGCGAGGTATCCTTCTGGGGGGCGGACTCCGCAGGTTTTGCGGCGGTCGCCGCAGAACCGGTGCGCCTTATGCGGAACTTGCTGGCTTTAGGCGGTGTAGTCATAAAGCTGTTTCGCTTCTTCCAGAGTGTTGAACATGTGCAGTTGCCCGTCGCGCAGAACAGCGGCAGAGCGGCAGAATTTTTCCAGCGTTGCCGGAGAATGCGATACGATCACCACTGTCGCGTTTTGCAAACGGTCGCGCAGGATTGTGCCCGCCTTCTTGTTGAATTCGACATCTGTGGACGCAGGCATGCCTTCGTCGATCAGGTACATATCAAATTCAAGGGCAAGCAGCAGCGAGAATGTGAAACGGGCTTTCATTCCACCGCTATAGGTGCCGATTGGCATGTCATAATATTCTTCAATGCCGCACAGCCACCGGCTGAAGGCCTCGACATAATCGGGGTCCAATCCGTATAGCCTGGCGATGAAGCGCGCGTTTTCTCGGGCAGAAAGCCTGGAAACAACGCCACCCATGAATCCTAATGGAAAGGAAATACGGCAGGATTTGCGGATCGACCCCTCATCGGGTTTTTCCAACCCCGCCATCATATTGATGATGGTGGTTTTTCCTGTCCCGTTTGGCGCAAGAATGCCGAGCGAATTCCCGAGCTCCACGCGAAATGAAGCGCGCTCAAGGATGACCTTGCGCTGGGTACCTGTCCAGAAGGACTTGCTCACATTCTCGAATTCGAGCATCTGATTGCCCTGGTGTTGCTCTGCCTGCCCAATTGTTTTTAGGCGTTTATCGTTAACATAGACGTTACGCGGACTATTGGGCGGCATTATGGCCGATACGGGGTGGAATTTACAACGTCCAAGCACGATCAGTGCTTTTTACACGCGCTGACGGTGCCGAATGGGCGCGGAATGCATTGATGGGGTTGATTTATCACAATTTCGCCAAATCAGCGATGTGACGACAATGGCGCGCTAAACCAGTCGCCACGGTTGCAACCGGGGTCGCTAAACTCTACAAAAGTTGTGAATCGGACGGGGCCTTTTGATTATGGCCAATTATAACATCCGATCGAGACCGGGGGGTATAGTTCTGCGCATTCTAGGACCAATATTGGTGCTGATGGGGCTTTGGCTCCTGTTGTCGGGTGTATACAAACCCCTGATAATTGGTCTGGGTGTCATTTCGGTGTTGGTTGTCGTGCTTGTCGTACGGCGGATGGATGCCATAGACGATGATCGGGTTGACCTGCGTCTTGGCGCAATTGCCACCACAAAGTATTTTTTCTGGTTGCTGGTCGAAATAGCGAAAGCCAACTGGAACGTCACGAAAACCATCCTATCGCCCCAGATGCCGATACGTCAGCACCTGTTTGCGGTGCCCTACACGCAAAAGACAGATCTGGCGCAGGTCATTTTCGCCAATTCCATCACACTTACACCGGGCACCATTACTGTCGAAACCGAAAGCGAAGACTTTCTGGTTCACGCTGTAGCCTATTCGACCGATGACAGGGCCGCCCTGGCAGATATGGATCGCCGTGTTACGGCGACCGAAAGGGGTGTGATCGCCTGATGTTTGTCGTTGCCACCATTGCGGTTTTTGCCGCCATGCTTTTGGTGCTGTACCGGCTTTATGCCGGGCCGACGCTCTATGACCGGGTTCTGGCGGTCAATGCCTTTGGGACCCACACCGTTTTGCTGATCGGGGTCATGGGGTTTCTGTCTGGCCGCCCCGAATTCCTTGATATCGCTTTGCTTTATGCGCTGATCAATTTCGTCGGCACCATCGCGATCCTGAAGTTTTTCCGTTACCGCGCAATTGGCGATATCTTGCACGTTCCGACCGAAGAAGAGGTGGAATCCTGATCATGCTGGATACCCTAATCAACGGCATAGCCTGGGTCCTCATTCTTTCGGGATCGTTCTTCACCGTAGTCGGGGCCATAGGCATTCTTCGGTTTCCAGATTTCTGGTCGCGGCTGCATGCCGCCTCAGTCAGCGATTCTGCCGGGGTGATTTTGCTTTTGGCGGGCATGTGCGTTTATACGGGGTGGGGGCTGATCACGGTCAAACTGATCGTCATCGGGCTTGTTCTGTTTGTCACGGGCCCGACATCGACCCATGCCGTTGCCAACGCCGCCCTGGTTTCCGGATTGCGCCCGCCGGAGGGTAAAGGACTGAAGGGAGCGGAGCCCGAACCGCTTTCGAACCCAACCGTAGATCCAACCCCGATTTGATGGCAGGCACACCATAGAAACCTTTATCGACATAGCGCTATTTACCATGCTGGTGGCAACGGCACTGGCCATCGTGCGGCTGCGCAATCTTTTTGCGGTGGCAATGCTGTCGGGTGTGTTCAGCCTTTTGTCGGCGTTGCTGTTTGTCGTACTTGATGCCGTTGACGTGGCCTTTACCGAGGCGGCCGTTGGCGCGGGCATTTCAACGGTGTTGGTGCTGGGCACCCTTGCACTGACATCGCGGGTTGAAAAGCCGTCGTCACATTCGCCGGCGCTGCCGCTTTTCGTGGTTTTTGTGACCGGGGCGGCGCTGATCTACGGAACATTGGACATGCCGAATTTCGGGTCGGCAGACGCGCCGGCAATGACGCATGTCGCACCAGATTACCTGGCCCGCACACCGGAAGAGATTGATGTTCCGAACGTCGTTACGGCGATTCTGGCCAGCTACCGCGGATACGATACCTTGGGCGAAACAGCGGTGGTATTCACTGCCGGTATCGGTGTCTTGCTGCTGATGAGCGGATTGCGCCGTCGCCGCGAAGACGGCGACGACGACGATGATGACGAAGATACAGAAAAAGACGGCGGGGTGTACTGATGCGCCACCACCTCATCTTGCGCGTTGTCACGAAACTGTTGGTCGGCAGCATTATCCTTTTTGCCTTTTACGTGCAGTTTCACGGTGATTTTTCACCGGGCGGCGGATTTCAAGCTGGGGTGATCATGGCGGTTGCATTCATCCTTTACGGCATCGTTTTCGGCTTGGGAAAGGCGCAGGCCGTCTTTCCGCCTTGGGTCGTGCATAAGATGGTGGCGCTGGGTGTACTGATCTACGCAGGTACCGGCGTGGTCAGCCTTCTTCTGGGATATGGTTATCTCGATTACGACGCCTTTGCACCGCATCATCCTTCACATGGCCAGCATTACGGCATTCTGGCTGTGGAACTCGGTGTCGGCGTGACCGTGACTGGGGTCATGGTGGCAGTTTATTATGCCTTTGCTGCCCGTCCGGCGCGCCTTAGCGACGAGGAATGGTAATGGCTGACGGTACAACATTTGAATACATTGTCGGCCATGCGAATTACTGGCTGTTTTCAGTGCTGATGATGACGGGGCTGTATGTTGTCGTTGCGCGCGGCAATCTGGTCAAGAAGATCGTCGGGCTGAACATGTTCCAGACATCGGTTTTCATGCTCTACATCTCTACCGGCAAGATCACTGGTGGCACCGCACCAATCTTTCCGACCGACATGAAGATTGATCCGGCTGTGGTATATTCCAACCCTCTGCCGCATGTGCTGATCCTGACCGCCATTGTCGTTGGGATTGCAACCACTGCGCTGGGTCTGGCGCTGATCATCCGTATCCGGGAAGAATACGACACCATCGAGGAAGACGATATTCTCGCCGCTGAAAAGCTGATGGCGGCAGAAGACGATAAACTCCATGGCGAATCGATGGGCGGGCGGGCATAGTGGCAACTGAACTGACCCCTCACGCAGCGATGTCGCTGACTGAACAACTGCCGGTTTTGCAGGTTCTGGTTCCGTTTATGGCAGCGCCGCTGATCGTCTTCCTCGGAAGCCGGGGCTTGGCGTGGATACTGGCGTTTGGCACCAGTGCGGCAGCCTTCGTGATTGCTGCGCTGCTGTTGGGGCAAGTCCTTGATGGCAGTGTCATTTCCTATCACATTGGCGGCTGGGCGCCGCCGTTGGGCATTGAATATCGCATTGATGCTGCCAATGCCTTTGTCCTGCTTCTGGTCAGTGGCATCAGCGCGATCGTGTTGCCCTATGCCCGTGAAAGCGTTGCATCCGAAATCCCCCGGCGACACCACACATTGTTTTACGCGTGCTACATGCTGTGCCTGACAGGGCTCTTGGGTGTCGTTGCCACGGGCGACGCATTCAACGTTTTCGTCTTCCTCGAAATCTCGTCACTCTCGACCTACGTGCTGATTGCGCAAGGATCGCATCGCGACAAACGGGCGCTGACCGCGGCCTATGATTATCTGATCATGGGTACGATCGGGGCCACCTTCTTTGTGATCGGGCTGGGCATGCTTTACATGGCCACCGGCACTCTCAACATGGCCGATCTTGCCGATCGGATTGCCGATCAGGGGGCTAACCGGACGGTCGTCGCGGCATTTGGTTTCATCATTGTCGGCATGGGTCTGAAGGCGGCGCTTTACCCGCTGCATCTGTGGTTGCCCAACGCCTATACCTATGCGCCGTCGGTCGTGACCTCCTTCCTGGCCGCGACCGCAACCAAGGTGGCGATCTATGTGCTCTTGCGGTTCATGTTTTCAGTTTTCCAGCCAACGTTTCTGTTCGAAGGAAACACACTTGAATTTCTGATCATACCGTTGGCGGTACTGGCGATGTTCGCCGCTTCGGTCATTGCCATTTTCCAGACCGACATGAAACGGCTGCTGGCCTATTCGAGCATCGCCCAGATCGGGTACATGCTGCTGGGTATCGGCATGTTGTCGCAGACAGGACTGACCGCAGCGATTGTGCATCTGTTCAACCACGGCATTACGAAGGCCGCCCTTTTCATGGGTGTCGGTGCGTTGGTTTTCCGGGCGGGCGGGTCGTTCTTTGACCGTATACAAGGCATGGGCAAAACCATGCCCTGGACCTCCGCCGCGATTGTCCTTGGCGGGCTTAGCCTGATCGGTGTGCCAGGTACCGCCGGGTTTGTCAGCAAATGGTATCTGGTGCAGGGCGCATTGGAAAAGGGCTGGTGGCCGGTTGCCGTGTTGATTGTGGCCTCATCGTTGCTGGCGGTGATCTATGTTTGGCACATTGTCGAAACGCTTTATCTGAAGACACCTGCCAAGGACATTGCGGTCGGGGAAGTGCCAAACTCAATGCTGATCCCGATCTGGATCATGGCGCTGGCTTGCATCTATTTCGGATTGGCAACCGACATCACACTCGGCGCAGCCCAAGCAGCAGCCAAAGGGCTGCTGGCGGGTTCGTCCGGCATGTTGCATTGAGGGGCCGGTAGATGGAGACAAATACAGCCATCCTTCTGACCGTGCTGCTGCCGACGTTGGCGAGCGTATCCAACATCGTACTGCGCAATCAGGAAAACCTGCGCGATGGGGTTACGTTTGCGGCTGCGGTGGCCACATTCCTTTGCGTGCTGCAAATACTCGCCAATGTCGGCAACACCACCAGCGAAACCCTGGTTCTGTTCGAGGTTCTGCCGGGGCTTGACCTCGCGTTTCAGGTTGAACCGCTGGGCTTGCTGTTCGCTATCATCGCTTCGGGGCTTTGGATACTGACCCATGTTTATGGCGTCGGCTATATGCGCGGAAACAAGGAGAGCCATCACGCGCGGTTCTTCTCGTGTTTCTCGCTTGCCATCGCATCGGTCATGGGCATCGCTTTTGCCGCCAATATGTTCACCTTGTTCCTGTTTTACGAAGTGCTGACATTGTCGACCTATCCGCTGGTTGCCCACAAAGGAACGCCCGAAGCAATACGAGGGGCGCGAACATATCTGGGGATATTGATCGGTACATCGATAGGCTTGCAACTGATTGCCGTGATCTGGACCTATGCCATCGCCGGTACGCTTGATTTCACGCGTGGCGGGATACTTGAGGGCAAGATCGCCGGGCCGATGGTTGCAGTGCTGCTGGCGTTGTACGCGTTCGGTATTGGCAAGGCGGCGCTTATGCCGTTTCACCGTTGGTTGCCAGCGGCGATGGTTGCCCCGACGCCGGTTTCTGCGTTGTTGCATGCCGTGGCCGTCGTCAAGGCCGGCGTGTTCACAATGCTGAAGGTGGGTATCTATATCTTTGGCATTGATTTTCTGGCGGAGACAGGCGCGTCGGTCTGGCTGATGTGGCTGGCGGCGTTTTCGATTGTCGCGGCCTCTGTCGTGGCCATGACCAAGGATAATCTGAAAGCCCGGCTCGCCTATTCCACCGTTAGCCAGCTAAGCTACATCACGCTTGGTATGGCGCTGGCGACGTCGATGGGTGCTTTGGGCGGGGGCATGCACATTGCCATGCATGCCATGGGTAAAATCACATTGTTCATGTGTGCAGGGTCTATCTATGTGGCTACCCACAAGACCAATATCAGCCAGATGACCGGCCTTGGCCGCATCATGCCGATTACCTTTGGGGCGTTCCTGATTGGGGCACTGTCGATCATCGGCCTGCCGCCCATGGGTGGATCGTGGAGCAAGTGGCTGCTGGTCATGGGGGCTGCGGATACCGGGCAATGGGTAATGATCGCGGTTCTGATGGTTAGCTCACTACTCAACGTTGCCTACCTGCTGCCTTTGGTCGGGCGCGGATTTTTCCTGAAGGGTGCTGATATACCGGACAATGCCCAAATGGCCGAAGCGCCATGGATGGTTTGGTTGCCACCAGCGGTGACGGCATTCGGCTGTGTCGTGCTATTCTTCTTCGCGGGCGATATTCAGACGTTTCTGTCGCCCATTGTCTTGCCGCGATAGGGGGATCTGATGGCCAGAAAAACCAGCAAAAGACCTGCCGCCAAAACGGCCAAGAAACCTGCCGTGACAGCAGCGAAGAAAGTGGCACATAAGCAAACCCGCGACACTGGCAACCTGCCAGCACTGGGCCGTATGATGCTGTGGGTCGACCGCCCCGGCAGCGCCAACAAGATATTCTGGGGGCTGGCGGTTTTGTGCGGTGTCCTGTTCTTGCTGGATTTCACCTACGAAAAACATGGTCATTTCGACGTGGAACATCTGCCGGGATTTTTCGGGATCTATGGATTTGTGATGTTCACGGGGCTCATCCTCGCCGCCAAGACATTGCGGATTTTCATCAAACGTCCGGAAGATTATTATGGCGACAAGGCGATTGACCGTGAAGTCTACCCCGAAGATCAGCTGGACAAGGTGAAATACAATGCCTGAGCTGATCCCAACAGCCTTTTTCTTTTTTGCAGCCTCTTTGGTGTTGCTTGCTGTGCCGCAGGGCAAGGCACGCGGCGCTTTGTTGCTGGCGGTGCCACTTGCCGCCGCTTGGCAGGTCTGGTCGCTGCCGCTTGGTACCTTCGCACAGGTGGAGTTCTTTGGATTTAGCCTCGATCTGATGCGCGTCGATAAGCTCAGCCGGGTTTTTGGGCTGATCTTCTGTCTCGCAGCATTCTTGGGCAACCTTTACGCATGGCACGTGCGTGACACCGTTCAGCAGGTGGCGGCACTGCTCTACGCCGGTTCGGCGATTGGCGCGGTTTTTGCCGGTGATCTGATAACCCTGTTTTTCTATTGGGAAGGGACAGCGATTGCGTCCGTTTTCCTTATCTGGGCACGTGGGACCGAAGGTGCCTATGCAACAGGGATGCGCTATCTGATCATTCAGATCGGATCTGGGGTGATCCTTCTGGCAGGCGCTATCCTTTACCATACGGAAACTGGCAGCTTCGCCTTTGAGCAAATGGTGCTGGGGTCGCCTGCAACTTGGCTTATCTTCCTCAGCTTTGGGATCAAATGCGCCTTTCCGCTGCTGCATAACTGGCTGCAGGACAGCTATCCTGCGGCCACCGTGACCGGTACGGTGATCCTGTCCGCCTTTACCACCAAGCTGGCGGTCTATGCGCTGGCTCGCGGCTTTGCCGGGACCGAAATCCTGATCTATATCGGCGCGGTAATGACCCTGTTCCCGATCTTTTTCGCCGAAATCGAAAATGACCTGCGCCGGGTGCTGGCCTATTCCCTGAACAACCAGTTGGGGTTCATGGTTGTCGGCATTGGCGTTGGAACCGAGATGGCGCTGAACGGCACGGCAAGCCACGCCTTCGCCCATATCCTTTATAAGGCGCTTTTGTTCATGAGCGTCGGGGCGGTTCTGTTCCGTACCGGAACCTCAAAGGCATCCGAGCTTGGCGGACTTTACCGGACCATGCCCCTGACGACGATCTTCTGTCTTGTCGGCGCGGCGTCGATCTCGGCCTTTCCGCTATTTTCCGGCTTTGTCACCAAGTCGCTGATCCTCGATGAAACGGCGGCAGAGCATTACCCTGTGATCTGGGCGGTGCTGGTTTTTGCCTCGGCTGGGGTTCTGTCGCATTCGGGGATCAAGATCCCGTTCTTCACCTTCTTTGCCCATGACAGCGGTATGCGCCCTAAAGAGGCGCCGACCCATATGCTGCTGGCAATGGGACTGACGGCATTTCTGTGCGTCTTCATTGGCGTCTACCCCGATCCGCTTTATGCCTTGCTGCCCTATCCGGTTGAATTCCATCCCTATACGATGAGCCACGTGGTGGGACAGTTACAGCTCTTGTGTTTTGCGCTGTTGGCCTTCGGTGTTCTGATGCGTACAGGCATTCATCCACCGGAAATTCGCGCGATCAACCTCGATACCGACTGGACCTATCGCCGTATGGCGCCGTCAGTGATAGCCATCATGGCGGTCGGTGTTTCCCGCATCTGGACCAGATGGACGCGTTTCGGCAGCAGCACGATTACCCGGATGATCTCGGGGCTCTATCATTCCACCGGGCCAGAGGGGCGGTTTGCCCAGACATGGCCTACCGGTGCGATGGTGCTTTGGATCGCGATCCTTCTGGGTGTGACGCTGATACTGAATTTCGCAAGTCACGGCTGATGGCCGGCGTGCCATCTCTTGCCGAGGAAATTGCGGCCTGCCGTCTTTGTGCGGCCGATTTCGCGTCAACCGCCACCAGTCACGAACCGCGGCCGGTGGCGTGGTTTCGGCAGGGCGCGCGTATCTTGATTGCGGGGCAAGCACCCGGCGCACGGGTCCACGCGTCGGGCAAGCCCTTTACCGACCCGTCGGGTGATCGCCTGCGCGACTGGTTGGAGCTGAGCGAGGAAGAGTTCTATGACCGGGACCGGCTGGCTATCGTACCCATGGCTTTTTGCTTTCCGGGATATGATGCAAAGGGTTCCGACCTGCCGCCGCCGCGTCGATGTGCGGAAACATGGCGGCGGAGAGTTTTGAATAGCCTGCCCAACCTTCAGGTGATCCTGCTGATCGGGGGCTACGCGCAGCGTTGGCATCTGGGTGCCGAGGCGATCAGGGGCGGCGTCACCGCAACTGTCGCCCGGTGGCGTGACCATACCCCGGGCACCTTCTGTCTGCCCCATCCATCCTGGCGCAATTCGGGCTGGCTAAGGCGCAATTCCTGGTTTGAAGCCGATCTTTTGCCTGTCGTGCGGGCGCAGGTGCGTGCTGCGATGAACCATGTCTGAGACGCTTTTGGACCGCGCGCATGCGGCGATGGAGGCCGCACCCAACGATGACGATGCGCGGTTACGTTTCTACCACCGGGTCGCAGATGCCGAGCTGTTTTTGCTATTGGAATCTGAACCGACAGGCGACGATATCACACCCAAGCTGTTTGAACTCGATGCGGGCCGTTTCGTCATGGCCTTCGACCTCGAAGAACGGTTGGCGGAGTTCTGTGAAAAACCCGCACCCTATGTCGCGTTGCCGGGCCGTGTGATTGCTGGCGCCCTGGCCGGTCAGGAAACCGGGATCGGGTTGAACCTTGGTGTCGCTCCTTCGGCATTTCTCATGACGCCAGAGGCGTTGGAATGGCTCACCGGGACATTGGCCGAAGCGCCGCAGCTGGTTGAGGCCCGGCCCATGTCGTTCAGCGCACCAGCCGGTTTACCCGCCATTCTGATAGAGGCACTTGAAAACCGGTTTGCAGAGCTTCCCGGAATTGCAACATGCGCGCTTCTTGCCAGCGTGCGCTATGAGGGGGGGCGGCTGGGGCATATTCTGGCTTTTGAGGGGGCCGATACGATCAGTCAGACGGCGCTTGCCAAAACCGTGTCTGAAACACTGGTTTTTTCCGGTGTTGATGCAGGTGAACTGGACGTCGCTTTTCTTGCAGCCGGCGTTTCAGGACCCGAGGGTTTGCGCCGCGTGGCTCACCGCTTTGACATACCTGCGGGCCAAGTTGTACCCGCGCCTATCAGCAATCCTTCTGCCCCCGGGATGGACCCAAGCCGACCGCCGAAACTGCGCTAGCGTCCCCGACAATCAATAGCCACGTGCCCGATCAACCAGATGCAGCAAGCTTTCACCTGCCTCGCCCCGGCGAATGTTTTCGGCCACAACCCGCGCCGCACTTCCCGCCCGGGTATCGGCGGCGATATGGGGGGTGATCGTTACCTTGGGGTGTGCCCAATAGGGGTGATCCGGGGGCAGGGGTTCGACCCGGAATACATCGAGCGTCGCATGGCTGATATGCCCGGCGTCCAATGCGGCCAGAAGCGCGTCATCGTCAATTAACTGCCCGCGACCGGGGTTGATGATCACCGCCCCGCTTGGCATCAGCGCCAGCCTTTCGGCGTTCAGCAGATTGTCAGTGTCCGGCGTGCGCGGCAGAAGGGTGACCAGAATATCAGCGCAGGCCAGCGCCACAGACAGGCCTTCATCGCTCCAGACACATCTGAGACCGGGAATGGACTTTTCTGTCCTGCTCCATCCCGTAACCGGAAAATTCAGTGCGGTCAGAGCCTGCCCGGCAGCAGATCCCAATGCGCCCATTCCCAGAACGGTTACCCTCCGTTGCCGTGCCAGTGGGGGCAAAACCGTGTTGCGCCAGATACTGTCTTGCCCGTGGATATGAGCATCCATCCCCAGATGATGGCGCAGTACGTGGCCTACGACATATTCCACCATCCCCTCGGTCAGTTCATGATTGACCATCCGGCAGAGCGGCTGAGTCAGTGTCGGATTGGTCACGATGCGTTCAACGCCAGCCCAGAGGTTCAATACTGCCTTGCAGTTCTGGTATGGCGAAAAATCGAATTCACCACGGGTTGGGGCGTAGATAAGATAATCGACCCTTGTCGGATCCGGTGCCTCGGGCGACAAGGCGACATCAAGCCCTGCCTCGGCGAAAGCGTCGCCAAGTGGTCCTTGATACTCGGCCCAACTGTCGGAACCGGCGGCGAAGAAGACATTGATGGTCATGGATTACCTCGGGCGGTGAACATGTGCGCTTTGGACCAAGCCGAAAGCGCCCAGAAGGATGATCATTGCCGTACCGCCATAAGACACCAGCGGCAATGGCACACCGACAACCGGCATGAGCCCTGTCACCATCGACATGTTCACGACAAAGAACAAAAAGAAGGTTCCTGCCACGCCATAAGTCAAGAGCGAAGAAAAACGGTCGCGGTTCGACATGGCCGACATGATGCAAAAAACCACGATCAATACATAAAGTGCCAATAGCGACAGGCCGCCGACAAATCCGAACTCTTCGGCCAGCGTCGTGAAAATGAAATCGGTGTGTTTTTCGGGCAGGAAATTCAGTCGCGACTGTGTACCTTGCATGAACCCTTTACCAGCCCAGCCCCCGGACCCGAGCGCGATCTGTGCCTGGGTGATGTTGTAACCCGCCCCCAGAGGATCGCTGCCGGGGTCCAGAAACGTGTCTATCCGTTTAAACTGATAATCCTCGATCAGTTGCCAACTTGTACCCCGGCTTTCGAAAACGCCAAACACAAGGGCGATCACCAGCGCGATCACGGTGGCGAAATACCAATAGCTGACACCGGCGACAAACATCACGATGCCGCCGCCTGCCAGCAGCAGAATGGCGGTGCCAAGGTCGGGTTGTTTCAAAACCAGAAATGTCGGGATGAGGATGAGCACAACAGGGATCAGAACCCAAAAAGGGTGCGAGGTTTTTTCAGTATCGAGCCAGTCGTAATAGGCAGCCAGCATCATCACGAGACCAATTTTCATCAGTTCCGAGGGTTGAAGGCGCAAAGGGCCAATCTCGATCCATCGCTGTGCCCCCATGCCGATCGAGCCGAAAAACTCGACACCAACAAGCAACAGCAGTGCCCCTAAATATGCGACCGCTGACATATTTCGCCAGAACCAGATTGGCACCAAACCCACCAAAAGCATTCCAGACAATCCAACAACAAAGCGCTTCATCTGAGGTTCTGCCCAAACCTCGATCCGCCCGCCAGCAACGGAATAAAGCATCAGAAAGCCGATTGAGGCGACGGCAGTCAGCAAAACCACCAGCGGCCAGTTGAAGTGCAAGATCTTGCGCAGGCCCGTGGGGACGGTTTTGACATTGTATTCCAGATAACTCATGCCCTGGAACTCCCTCCTGAGGGAGCTTGCTGGTCGCGCAGCGGCAGCGCTTTGCGCTCTGCCTCAATCCGCGTCCGCTGGCTTTCCGGGTAGGCGGTCAGTGGTGGAAAGCCATCATTCAGGGCCTGCAATACGATATCGCGCGCAATTGGTGCCGCCGCGGTCGATCCGCCACCACCATGTTCCACGACGACCGAAACGGCAATCTTTGGGTCGTCAAAGGGTGCAAAGCTGACGAACAATGCGTGGTCACGCCTCTCCCATGGCAGATCGTCATTTGACGTGACGCCACGCGCCCGTTCGGCGGCAGAGATGTTCCTGACCTGGCTGGTTCCTGTCTTTCCCGCCATCCGCATCGTATCATCGACAATACGCGAACCATAGGCGGTTCCACGGCGGCTGTTGGCCACCTGAAACATGCCCTTGCGCACCGCGCGAAGATGGTTTTCGTTCAGCCCTATTTCCGGTGGCTCGGCCAGCGCCAGATCGTTGCCGTCAATCGTGCGGATCAATCGCGGCATTACGGCACGACCTGTAGCCAGTCGCGCGCTCATGACGGCGAGTTGCAGCGGCGAAGCCAGAACAAACCCCTGACCGATGCCAGAGTTGAATGTATCCCCTATCAACCAGTCCTTGCCATATTTGCGGACTTTCCAAGCCTTGTCCGGCGCAAGACCTTCGGAGATCGCCGACATGGGCAAATCAAACTTCTCACCGATCCCGAGCCGCCGCGCCATGGCCGATATGTTCTCGATCCCGGCGCGTTGAGCAATTTCATAGAAATATACGTCACAGGACTGTTCAAGGCCTTCGACCAGATCCATATGGCCGTGTCCGGCACGCTTCCAGCAGTGAAACCGCCGATTGCCAAGTTCCGTAAAACCGCGGCAATAAACCGTTTCGTCAGGTGAAATCACACCTGCCTCCAATGCGGCTAGTGCTGTCACCATCTTGAATGTTGACCCAGGTGGGTAGGCGCCCTGTACGGCTTTGTCAGCCAATGGCCGGTGGTCATCTTCGGTCAGGGCGCGGTAATCTGGGCCCGAGATACCACGTACGAACAGGTTCGGATCAAAGCTGGGCGCAGATGCGGAAGCCAGAATATCGCCGGTCTGAACGTCTATGACCATCGCGGCGGCACTGTCTTCCCCAAGGCGCGCCAAAACATAGTTTTGCAGTTTCTGATCAATGGTGATTTCTACATTTTTGCCGGCATCACCCTCTTTGCGGTTCAGTTCGCGCATCACCCTGCCGGTCGCGTTGACTTCGATCCTGCGCGTTCCAGCCTTTCCGCGCAAATCAGACTCCATCCTGGCCTCCACGCCAAGTTTGCCGATCTGAAAACGGGGGATTTGCAGCAAGGGATCCGGATCGGAGAGTTTCGACAGATCGTAGTCACTGACGGGCCCGACATAACCCAGGACATGCGCAAAGTCGGCGCCCAGCGGGTAAATGCGCGACAGGCCGACTTCGGTTGTCACTCCGGGCAATGCCGGTGCATTGACGGCCACACGGCTAAAGTTTTCCCAGCTTAACCTGTCGGCGACAGTGATCGGCAAGGTCGGGCTGCGACGGGCGATTTCCTTACGCGTTTCTTCGATATCTTCGTCTGTGAGCGGCAGCAATTGTGCCAGCCGGTCCAGAACAGCGTCGGTGTCGCCTGCGTCTTCGCGGGTGATGGTTATGCGGTAATTCTGTTCATTGCCCGCAATAAG
>JAOUMG010000257.1 GCA_029881635.1 Paracoccaceae bacterium
GGGCCCGGTCACGGTCAGCTTGGCCTGCGCAATGCGGGGCGTATGATCGACCCCCATCAGCATTTCGGTCGCGGCATGGTAACGGGCGCGAATCTCGTCCTCTTTCAGTTCCATCTCATTTCTCGGCGCGCTCATTCCGTTCCCTCACAACTTCCATTTCGATTTGGGTCGATTACTCTGCCGGGACCACCCGATCAGCCATAGACCATCACCCGGCCTTCACGGCCGACCACGAATTTCCGCACGTCACGAAACCCCTCCGGGTCTTTTTCGGCCAGCACCTGAAACGGGCGCTGCGGCAGGATCAGGCTGCGCGTCATCCGCGTCGCCCCGGTATCAGCGCCGCGCCCCGAAAACGGATCGAGCCGGAAAACCTCGCGCTCGACACTTGAGAACCAACCCGATTTTTCCAGCTCGACACGATCGCTTTCCAGCTCCTCAATGGCCCAGGCCAATGCCCAATCCTCGCCCACCGGCGATTTCGCCTCGTCCAGCACCTCGCGGATGGGTCCTGTCTGAAGCGTGAAGGCCGAAGAATACATCGGCCCCAGATGCAGACGCCTGAGCCGCTTGGGGTGCAGATCGTCGAAATCGGTATCAAAGCCCTTGGCAATGGTGATCAGCTTCAGCCCGCCCACCGATTGCGCCAGAAGATGCGCCTGAGCTTCGGGCCAGCGGCGTTCATCAAGCGGCAGCGCCTTGCGCCCGCTATCCTCCACCTCCATCAGATACACGACGGGCACGTTCAACTGGCTGTCATAAACCGCCCAATGCACCAGAAAGCGCCGCCTTCCCTCGCCGAGGTCGGCCAGCCATTGGGCCTGCGGATGCATCTGCGGGTAAAATACCCCACCCTTCGCCAGTGCCTGATAGTAAAGCCGCTGCGACAGCGCGAATTGCAGCCGCGTCGGCACCACCCGTTCGCCGACGATCTGCCGGATCATCTCATCCTTCAGCCGCGCGCTTTCGGGCAAACCTTCAAGATGCCGCGCAGCCTGCGCGGCATCATTGGCCATTGTCACCAGTTCCTGAAAGATCGGGAACCCGCTTTCATGCAGATCGATGGTCAGGTGTTTCTGCCCAACCCCATCGAGCCTGCCCGAAACGAGGTATTTCAGGCTGAGCGCCTTGAACGCGGCCGAAATCGCGCGCACGTAACCTTCGAGAACATCGCTGTCCAATCCCGACAGCGACCCTTCTGCCTCCATCTCGTCGGCGACCCCGACCATCAGGCGGGTTATCCGGTCAAACTTGGCGAAATAGCGCCGGGCGGCCAGATCATCATCCAGCGGCTTGTAGTCCCTCGTCAGGTCGATATTGGCCACTCAGCCCCCGTAAAGGTTCTTGTCGTGCTTCTCGACAATGGCTTGAAAGCGGCGGGCAAAGCGTTCGTCCGCCTTGGCCTTCTGTTCCAGCACCTTGCGTGCAAAGACCATGTGTTCCTCGTGGGCCTCCATCATCTCGGCCATGCGCTGATTGGTGGCCGCGCCTATTCCGGCCATGGCTGATTGCGCCTCTTTGTCCGTCTGGACCCCAATCTCGTTGATCCGGTGTGCCACGTCCTGCTGCTGCGCGGTTTTCAGCGATTTGGTCAGCGCATCGTAAAGCACGACCCGCTGCTTGGTATCCGTCTGCAGCTTGTTGATCAGCACCATCTGGGTCGCTGCCTGGTTCTGCAGGCTGTCCACCCAGGTCTTGCCCTTCTCGATATAGCGCTCCAGCGTCTGCGATTTGGCGAGCTTGACCTGTTCGTCCTGCACCATGGCGTTATATTGCTTGTTCAGCTCGGCCAGCTCGCTTTCGAGCTTCGTGCGCGCCGCCGCGTCCTGTTCCACACTGATCTTGTTTTCCAGCTCTATCAGTTTTGGATCCATCGCCAGAATACTGGCGCGCAACCCTTCGAGTTCACCCACAGTAGTTTCGCGATCCGTCAGCGTCTCGGTCAGGTTGGACTCGACCTTGGCTTTGTGCTGGTTCAAAATTGCCAACTGCCCTTCAAGCAGTTTCACGATTACGTCCGATTTTCCGATCAGATCCTGCAGCTTGTCGTCGATCGACGCACCGCGCAGGCGTTCCTGCCGCATCGATTCGGATTTACCCTGCGCAAAGATGCCGACAAAGGATTCCCAGCCGGTTTTCGACCGCATCTCGTCAAAATCCTTGGAAAAGCCCGCCGTCACATCATCAAGCCCCATGATCAGCTCAGCAATATTGGCGTTCATCACCTCGGCATGGGCATGGACATCGTCCAATGTGGCATTTTCGATATCGATCTCGATATCGTCGCCGGTTTTCAGCTTTGACCGCGCGGTTTCGATCCGGCTGGTCAGCTCGGAAATCTTCGCCTGCGCTTCTGCCACCTGCTCCTGGCTTTTACGGACCTGAGCGTCAAAATCGGCCATGTTGCCTCCCTAATGTTAATAGGCTTTACACTATGTAGGTGCAGCCGCGCGGATTCCACCCCCCGCAGCGTCAATTTTCTTATCGCAAAATACGCAAGGCACGTCATCCCTGCAATTCAGGCTTTGACATTGCGACCGCCCGGCCGGAGGGGTAGCATTTTCCCATGTCTGACAAAACCGCTTCCGCCCTTCTGGCCGATATTTCCAAACGGCGCGACGATCTTGTTGCCCTGACGCAGGATCTGATCCGTATCCCGACGCTCAATCCGCCGGGCAGGAACTATCTGGAAATCTGCGAGTATCTCGCCGAACGGCTGGGGCGCGCCGGGTTCACCGTCGATCTGATCCGGGCCGAGGGGGCCTGGGGCGACAGTGCGGCCTATCCGCGCTGGAACCTTGTCGCGCGTCATGAAGGCGGCGCACCCG
This sequence comes from Paracoccaceae bacterium, assembly GCA_029881635.1. Taxonomy (GTDB): domain Bacteria; phylum Pseudomonadota; class Alphaproteobacteria; order Rhodobacterales; family Rhodobacteraceae; genus Albidovulum. Next base: position 2,829 of record JAOUMG010000257.1, read on the forward strand.
GCGATTGCGTGCATTTCAATTCCCATCATGATGTCGTGGAAACCGGCCATGGCTGGACCCGCGACCCCTTTGGCGCAGCGGTCGAGGGCGACCGCATCTATGGGCGTGGATCTTGCGACATGAAGGGCGGGCTCGCCGCCAGCATCATCGCCGCCGAAGCGTTCATCGCCACCCATCCCGTCTATCACGGCGCCATCGAAATCTCGGCCACGGCGGATGAGGAATCGGGCGGCTTTGGCGGCGTCGCCTACCTTGCCGAACAGGGTTGGTTCGCGCCCGAACGCGTGCAGCACGTGATCATCCCCGAACCCCTGCACAAGGACCGCATCTGTCTTGGCCATCGCGGCGTCTGGTGGGCCGAGATCGAGACCAAGGGCCGCATCGCCCATGGCTCCATGCCCTTTCTCGGCGATTCGGCGGTGCGCCACATGGGGGCGGTTCTGGCGGAAATGGAGGCGACGCTCTTTCCGCTTCTTGCCACCAAGCGCACCGAAATGCCGGTGATCCCCGAAGGCGCGCGGCAATCGACGCTCAACATCAACTCGATCCATGGCGGCGAGGCCGAACAGGAAGCGGGCTATACCGGAATGCCAGCCCCTTGTGTTCCGGACCGCTGCCGCATCGTCATCGACCGCCGCTACCTGATCGAAGAGGATCTGGCCGAGGTCAAGCGCGAAATCACCCGGCTGATGGAAACCGTGAAAGCTGCCCGGCCGAGCTTCGAATACGAAATCCGCGACATGTTCGAAGTCCGCCCGACGATGACCGACAAGGACGCGCCCATCGTCCGCACGACCGCCCGCGCCATCGAAAAGGTTCTGGGCCAGCAGGCCGGTTATGTCGTCTCACCAGGCACTTACGACCAGAAACATATCGACCGGATCGGACGGCTGAAGAATTGCATTGCCTACGGACCCGGCATTCTCGACCTCGCCCATCAGCCCGACGAATGGATCGGCATTCAGGACATGGAGGACAGCGCCAAGGTCATGGCGCTGGTGCTGGCAGAATTGCTCGCAGGCTGAAATCCACCGGGGCAAGAGGTACCGGCAGCAAAGACACGATGATCATTCGGCGGGCACGACTGGGATATTGTCGATCAGCCGAACCTCACCCAGCCAGGCGGCGGCCAATAGCCTGGCGGGCCGTTCGGGCCGCATCGTCAGCGGTTCCAGCGTTTCGGCATCGCAAAGATCAAGATAATCGATCGGGCCAAAGCCCACAGCGCCAATAGCCTTTCGGGCTGCCGCCATTGCGTCGCTGACGGGCATCCCCCGCAGAACCGCCGCCCCTGCTTCGGTCATTGCCCGGTAAAGCGCAGGTGCGGTTTTCCGGGCATTATCGCTCAGCCTTGTATTGCGCGACGACATCGCCAGACCGTCCTGTTCGCGCAAGGTCGGGCAGCCGGTGATCGCAACCGGAATGTTCAGATCAGCCGCCAGACGGCGGACGATCTGCAACTGCTGCCAGTCCTTTTCGCCGAAAAATGCCCGGTCCGCCCCGGTCATCAGGAAAAGCTTGGTCACAACCGTCGCCACACCATCGAAATGACCCGGCCGGGTTGATCCGCAATAGCCATCCGTCAGCTTGCCGACACTCACGGAAGTGGCAAACCCTTCGGGATAAACCACCTCGGGCGTCGGCGCGAAAAGGCAATCAACTCCGGCAGCCCGCAACATCGCCGCATCGCGTTCCTCGGTTCGGGGATATTTCTTCAGATCTTCGGGGTTGTTGAACTGCGCAGGGTTGACGAAAATCGTTACGATAACCCGGT
>JAOUMG010000258.1 GCA_029881635.1 Paracoccaceae bacterium
CTGTTTCGTTGAGGTGCGCCTGCCTGCCGGTTTCGACTATGCGCTTTCCGGCGAGAGGGTCAAGAAATCAGCTGCCGAATGGGCTGCATTGGGCATACGCGATATCAATGGCGGCAAGGTCGCAGATTACGGGCCTGCCTCGGTCCTGTTGCCCGCAGGGGCACGGGGGGCGGCCTTCATGATCTTCAACAATTTCCATGTTATTGAACGCTACAACACCGCAGATGCCTATGTGATCGGCGTCGGCCATCTCGCCGACCGGATCAAGGGTGGCTCGGCCATTCAGGCGGCTTGGCCGCGCGATGACCGTGCGCTTGTCTTCGCCGAACGGCAAGAGCTGCAAGAACGCCTGACAAAGGCCGGGTTTGATACCCAAGGGGTCGATGGCAAGATCGGTCCGAACACGATCGCGGCCGTCAAGGCCTTTCAGCGATCCCTCGGCCTGATCACCGACGGTTATGCCAGCCTCGATATTCTCAAACGTCTACGGTAGAAAACCCTCCCGTTAAGGGTGCCACGCATTGCACGGCACCCTTAAGGTCGTGACGCTAAGGCACATCAAGCCTTGCGGGCTGCCCGGATAGACTCTTCGAGCTTACCCAGCGCTTCGGTGAATACCGCGTCCTGAATGGTGATTGGCGACAGGAACCGCACGACATTCCCATAAACGCCGCAAGTCAGCAGCAGCAATCCGCGCTTTAGCGCTTCGCCACGAACTTTGTTGGCGAAATCCGCGCTCGGCTTGCCCCCTATGTTGAACTCGACCGCATTCATGAAGCCGGGGCCACGAATATCAACAATCTCAGGCACATCGTCGCGCAGAGATGAAAGATGCTGCTTCAGACGGCTGCCAAGCTGGTTGGCGCGGTCACAAAGACCTTCCTCCTCGATCACATCCAGCACGGCATTTGCCGCAGCAATGCCAAGGGGACTACCGCCATAGGTACCCCCCAAACCGCCCGGCGCGGGTGCATCCATGATCTCGGCACGCCCGGTAACGGCCGCCAGCGGAAAGCCACCGGCCAGTGATTTGGCCATGGTGGTCAGATCGGGGGCAGCATCATGATGTTCCATCGCGAACATCTTGCCGGTGCGGGCAAATCCGGTCTGAACTTCGTCGGCGATCAGAAGAATGCCATGTTCATCGCATACCGTGCGCAGGCGCGACATGAATTCGCGTGGCGCTTCGTAGAAACCACCTTCTCCCTGTACGGGTTCCAGAATGATTGCTGCCACACGCTTGGGGTCGACATCCGCCTTGAAGAGGTAATTCAACGCGTCGAGCGATTGGTCGACCGAAATACCGTGCAGCGGCACCGGAAAAGGCACATGAAAAACGTCATTCGGCATAGCACCGAAACCAACCTTGTAGGGTACGACCTTGCCGGTCAGCGCCATACCCATAAAGGTCCGGCCATGAAAGGCGCCGGTAAAAGCCACAACCGCCTGACGGCCCGTTGCGGCGCGGGCGATCTTGATGGCGTTTTCAACAGCCTCTGCGCCCGTGGTGACAAAGATCGACTTTTTCTCGCCCTTGCCGGGTACCATGCCGTTCAGCCGTTCAGCCAGCCGCACATAGTTTTCATAGGGCACCACCTGATGGCAGGTATGGGTGAACCTGTCGATCTGCTCTTTGACGGCGGCAATGACCTTGGGGTGCCTGTGCCCGGTATTCAGCACTGCGATACCCGAGGCAAAGTCGATATAGCGATTGCCTTCGGTGTCCCAGATTTCGGCATTCTCTGCCCGGTCGGCATAGATCTGCGTCATCACGCCAACACCGCGCGACATGGCGGACTGGCGGCGGGTTTCGATTTCGGCGTTCTTCATCGGTTTCTCCATCGGAAGTTTGGAGAGAGCTTTATCCCTCTTGGGACCGCGGCTCAATGCCATATCGGTAGCCGTCTCAGGGCTGTGGCAGAATGAAATCCGGGGTTATGCCAGACCGCGTAATGGCCGCTTGAACGTCAAGGCCGGTCAAGGAACCGAAATCCGTGATCAGCGCCGTTCTTACCCCTGCGGCCCGGCCCCCAAGAATATCTGTATGAAGCGTATCACCGACCATGAGGACCCGGGCCGGATCAACCCCATGGGGCAGTCGTGCGAATGCCCGTTGGAAAATATTCGGAAATGGTTTGCCATAAAACACCGGCGAAACACCGGTTTTCTCCGCCAGTTCATGGGCGAAAAATCCCGGCTCTTTCGACAGGCCGGTTTCACGGGGCGCGACGATATCTGGGTTTCCGACCAGCACCGGTCGCGGATTGTCAGTCAGCGATGCCACCAGATGCCTTTGGTATTCGTCGGACCAGTCACCACTTCCAAACAGCAAGAAGCCCTCTGCACGGTCATATTCAGCCCGATTGTCGCTCAGAAAAGTGAAATCGAGCGCTTCAAACTCCTCATTTGCATAGCGCTCTTGTGCCATCAGTCCCCAATGCCGTCGGGGTTCCTTGGCAAGCGCCGTCAACAATGTTTCGCGGCTGGAGACGACATTGTCCGGCGTGAAGTGAAACCCGAGCCGGGCATAGCGGTCGATCAGCAGTCTTTTGGGATAGCTTGCGGCATTGGTTATCACCATCACCTGTTTGCCAGCGGCCTGAAGCGCGGCGATGCGTTCCGGTGCCCCTGCAATCGGGCCATCACCGACGTTCAAGACCCCAAAGGCGTCCAGCAAGAATACATCGAACTGATTGGCAATCTCACCAAGGTCAGCGGCCAACACCGGATGGTTGTCAAACCGAGCGTTGGGCAGCCGCGCCCGCACTGATTCATAGGCCTGAAAGGCCCAATCGGCATTCATCATTGATTTCGGCATCAGATGATGGCTCCGCGCACCTTTGCCGAAACCCATTCACTGATAACAACCGCGAGCAGGATCACCAGCAAGATCAGCGATACTTGCGGCCAGGCCAGCGTGTTCAGCGATCCTGACAGCTGCAACCCGATCCCACCGGCACCGACTAGCCCCAGCACCGTGGATTCGCGTATGTTAATATCCCAGCGAAACACCGAAATTCCGGCAAAAGCTGGCATCACCTGAGGCACAATCCCATATGCCATGACCTGCCAGCGGCTTGCGCCGGTTGCGGAAATAGCCTCGACCTGTGTCTGATCTATTTCCTCGATCGCCTCGTAAAGCAGCTTGGCGCAGAACCCGATCGATCGGATGGCTATGGCGACCACACCTGCAAAAACACCCGGCCCGATGATGGCAATCAGCAATAGCGCCCAAATTAGCGAGTTGATCGACCGCGTGGCGACGATGATGAGCAGCGCGATGGGACGGATGAACAGCGCAGAGGGTGTTGTATTGCGTGCCGCCATGAACGCCACCGGAACGGCCATGAAGAGGGCACCAATCGTACCAAGCGTTGCGATATTGATTGTATCCCATATCGGCCACCATAGCTTGTCTATATAAGACCATCGCGGCGGTGTGGCGCGCCCCAGAATATCACCTGCAATGCGCGGGGCATCCCAGACGAAAAACCATGTCGTGGTTTCAGATATCCGGTTCCAGCACCAGACGAATGCGGCCACACCCAGAAGCCAGCCGAACCACAGTGTCAACTGTTTCTTGGTTTCGCGCTGTTTCCAGCCCTGACGTCCGTCAGGAAGACTGATGATCGGCATTACTGAACCCTCGCTCTGATAACGCCGGAAAGATATTCGAGCGCCATGACTGTACCGATGATCAAAAGCAGGATCGCTGCAGCGGTATCGAATTCATAGCGGTCAAAGGCCGTGTTCAGCGTTGCCCCGATACCGCCCGCCCCTACCAGCCCCAGAATGGCGCTTTCGCGGAAATTGATGTCCAGACGGTACATCGACAGGCCGATAAGACGTGGCATGACCTGCGGCTGCACACCGTAATTGATCCATTGCCACCACCGCGATCCCGTGGCCCGAACAGCCTCGGCCTGAGATTTATCCATAGATTCAATGTCTTCGGCCAGCAGTTTGGACAAAAAGCCGATGGTCGCGAATGACAGCGTCAGAAAACCGGCCAGGGGGCCAAAGCCAAAGATCGCCACCAACAGTATGGCCACGATAATCTCTTGCAGCGCCCGGCTGATCGCCACAATGCCCCGGCAGATCATGTAAACCGGCAAGGGCGCTATGTTACGGGCTGCCCCCAGACCTATGGGAATGGATATCGCGATACCAACAACTGTTGACGCGACGGTCATCACCACGCTTTCGACCATCCCGTCCCAGATATCGCCCCAGCGGCTAATGAAATCCGGCCGCGCAAACGACGCGATAAAGGCTGCCCCCCGGTCCAGCCCTTCGTAGACACGCGCCCAGTTGACATCGATCGAGGCCGTGGCAGCGATCAGATAAACAACAGCACCGATTGCCAATGCCCAGCGCAGCCAGGCCCGCTTTATCAGCGGCGGCTTGCGCCACGGGCGGCCCACATAGTCGGCCAGCTCGGCGCTCATGCGGGCACCTCTTCGTCTTCGTCTTCGACCTTTTTGATGGTCGCCTGCCAATCCTCTTCACCGTAGATCGTGGTCAATACATCCGAGCTCAGCGCATCGGGCGGTCCGTCGAATTCAACAGCCCCGAAACGCAGGCCAATGACGCGC
>JAOUMG010000260.1 GCA_029881635.1 Paracoccaceae bacterium
GAGCTTCGGTGACGACGTGCCTGAATTCGACAGTGGGGAACTGGATGCCAACGGCAAACGCGTGGTGGTTGTTGGCGGGGGTGACACGGCGATGGACTGTGTGCGCACGGCGATCCGGCAAGGGGCGCTTTCAGTCAAATGCCTTTACCGCCGCGACCGGGCGAACATGCCGGGCAGTCAGCGCGAGGTCGCCAATGCCGAGGAAGAAGGCGTGGATTTCATCTGGCAGACGGCGCCGCAGGGGTTCACCGGTAGCGACACCGTCGAAGGTGTGATGGTACAGAACATGCGGCTAGGCGCGCCGGATGCCAGCGGCCGACAGGCACCCGAGGTGATCGAAGGTGCAGATTACGTCGAAGACGCCGATCTGGTGATCAAAGCGCTGGGCTTTGAGCCCGAAGATCTGCCCGCACTTTGGGGTACAGAAGGGCTGGAGGTCACCCGTTGGGGCACCATCAAGGCCCATTTCGGCACCCATGCCACCAGTTTGCCCGGCGTTTACGCTGTAGGTGACATTGTGCGGGGGGCATCGCTGGTTGTCTGGGCGATCCGCGATGGGCGAGAGGCGGCTGAATCCGTGCTGGGGTACATTGCCAGCGCACAGGCGGTTGCGGCAGAGTAAGAATTGTTAACGCAGCGCCAAAATTCGGCGCTGCGGCAGGCTGGAAAGCGTCGGGCATCCGTATGGCATCCGTCCCGACACCAGTATCGGTTAAGAAAGGTTAAGGGTCACATATGCTGACCTTAAAGATGAGGAAAAACTCAAGATGACCCGGTACATCGACAGAGTGGCAGGCGCGTTTCTGGCAATCTGGATTGCCCTGCCTGCGGCGTCGGCCAGCCTTTTCAAGGCGCCTGAGGGGTGCAATGTCTATGTGACCGTGCAGATGCGCAGTTGCCAGATGTCGCAGCACTATCGCTGCAAAGGCGATCCAGAAGGGCATCAATGGGCGCTTTATTCTGATGGCGAGGGTCCCTATTTTCTGAGCCAGACGGATTGGGAAACCCGCTGGGTCGACAGCATTGACCTGTTCATCGGCCAAAGGGACAGGATCATTTCAGAGGCGGACCCGGCCTCGTTCACGACGCTGACATCGGGCGGACGGGACGACTATGATTTCAAGACCGAGAGCGACCACGGCGAAATCCGCCGTTATGTCGGGAATGACCGTCTGACGGGTGAAACCGTCACCATTGACGGTGTGCGGCTGGAACGGACGAAGTTTGAGCTATCAGCCTATGCCGAGGACGGCACCCTGATCTGGCAGAGAAAAGGCCAGCAGCTGATCCACCGTGACTGGCGGTTGTTCTTCGGTGATCAAGAGGTGTTTCAGAACAGCACAGGCGAGCGTCATGATGGCATCGACACGCCCGTTGATTTCGCAACACCGGATGAACCGGGCTATCTGGCCAGCAAACCAAAGTTCGATTGCGATGTTGTGACAGCAGGCGTCGGGCAACTGAATGGAGGGTAACGCCATGACGGAAACACCCAACCCCCTAAGCGGGCGCTGTATGTGCGGCGCTGTGACGGTAACGATGACCCCGGCAAAACCGGAAATCCACGCATGCCATTGTGACATGTGCAGACGCTGGACAGGATCTGTCTATCTGGAGATCGACGCTGTTCCCGGCTCGGTCAAGGCGGAAGGCCCGGTCAAGACGTTCAAATCCTCAGACTGGGCAGAAAGAGCCAATTGCGGGCAGTGCGGATCACCACTCTGGTTTCATCTGACGGCGCCGGGCGGCAATCTGCACGCGGTATCCGCCGGCCTTTTCGATGATGCGGGCGGATTTCCCTTGGCGAAGGAAATCTACATCGACCGCAAGCCAAACGGTTTTTCCTTTGTTGGTGACCATGTACGCCTGACCGAGGAAGAGTTCGAGACTGTTTTCACCTACCCGAAAGACGGAGGCGTTCAATGACGACCCTTGGCGTAAACTGGATGGCCGACGAGGAAGCAAGACGTCAATGGATGGCTGAAAACAGTCTCTATCGTGCCGAAGATGAGCATTCTTCCTGCGGCGTGGGGCTCGTGGTGTCGATCAACGGCAAGGCCAGCCGCAAGGTGGTGGAGCATGGTATCGATGCGCTGAAGGCTGTCTGGCATCGCGGGGCTGTTGATGCCGATGGCAAGACGGGTGACGGCGCGGGCATTCATGTGCAGATTCCGGTGCCGTTCTTTTACGACCAGATCCGCCGCACGGGGCATGAGCCGGATATGAACGCGCTGGTGGCCGTCGGACAGGTGTTCTTGCCGCGCACGGATTTCGGCGCGCAGGAAACCTGCCGGACCATCGTTGAAACCGAAGTGCTGCGCATGGGCTATTACATTTATGGCTGGCGCCATGTGCCGGTGAATACCGAGGTTCTGGGCGAAAAGGCCAATGCGACCCGGCCCGAGATCGAGCAGATCCTGATCAAGAATTCCAAGGGTGTGGACGAGGAAACATTCGAGCGCGAACTCTACGTCATCCGCCGCCGTATCGAAAAGGCGGCCGTGGCGGCCGGGATTGCGGGGATGTATCTGTGTTCGCTGTCATGCCGGTCGATCATCTACAAGGGGATGATGCTGGCCGAACAGGTGGCGGTCTTTTACCCCGACCTGATGGATGAACGGTTCGAAAGCGCCTTTGCCATCTATCACCAGCGTTATTCCACCAATACCTTTCCGCAGTGGTGGCTGGCGCAGCCCTTCCGGATGCTGGCCCATAATGGCGAGATCAACACGCTGAAAGGCAACCTGAACTGGCTGAAGAGTCACGAGATCCGCATGGCCTCTGCCGCGTTTGGCGAACAGGCGGGCGATATCAAGCCGATCGTGGCGCAGGGGTCATCGGACAGTGCGGCGCTGGACGCGGTGTTCGAGGTTCTGGTGCGGGCGGGACGGTCGGCACCCATGGCCAAAACCATGCTGGTGCCCGAAGCCTGGTCGAAATCGGCGGTGGAGATGCCGCAGGCCTGGCAGGACATGTATTCCTATTGCAACGCGGTGATGGAACCATGGGACGGGCCTGCTGCGCTTGCCATGACCGATGGCCGCTGGGTCTGTGCCGGGCTTGACCGTAACGGTCTGCGCCCGATGCGTTATGTCGTGACCGGTGACGGGCTGCTGATTGCCGGGTCCGAGGCTGGCATGGTGCCAGTCGACGAAGCGGTGGCGCGCGAAAAGGGGGCGCTGGGGCCGGGTCAGATGATCGCGGTCGATATGGTCGAGGGACGACTGTTCCACGATGCCGAAATGAAGGACAAACTGGCCGCAGCCCAGCCCTATGCCGACTGGATCGAGAAAGTCGTCGATCTGAACGCGCTGATGCGTGATGTGCCGGAAAAGGCACTGTTTGAGGGCGGTGAGCTGCGCAAACGGCAGATTGCCGCCGGATATACGCTGGAAGAGCTGGAACAGGTTCTGGCCCCGATGGCTGAGGACGGCAAGGAAATGATCGCCTCGATGGGTGATGATACGCCTGCGGCGGTTCTGTCCAAACAATACCGCCCGCTGAGCCATTTCTTCCGGCAGAATTTCAGCCAGGTCACCAACCCGCCCATCGACAGTTTGCGCGAAAGCCGGGTGATGAGCCTCAAGACACGTTTTGGCAACCTCAAGAACGTGCTGGATGAAGACAGCAGTCAGGCCGAAATTCTGGTTCTGGAAAGCCCGTTCATCGCCAATGGCGAATTCGACGAAATGGTGCGCCAGTTCGGCGACAGCGTTGCCATGATTGATTGCACATTTACCGAAGGCGCCGATGCGCTGGCGCGCGGGCTGGAACGTATCCGTGCCGAGGCCGAGGATGCCGTGCGTTCGGGCGCCGGGCATCTGGTTTTGACGGACCAGCATCAGAGCGCCGGCCGCGTGGCGATGCCGATGATCCTTGCCACATCCGCCGTCCATTGCTGGCTGACCCGCAAGGGGTTGCGCACGTTCTGTTCGGTCAATGTAAGGGCGGCCGAATGCATCGACCCGCATTATTTTGCCGTGCTGATCGGTTGCGGTGCGACGACGGTCAATGCCTATCTTGCCCAAGACAGCATCGCCGACCGGGTGCGGCGCGGGCTGGTTGAGGGATCGCTTCTGGATGCAACCCGCCGCTACCGCGATGCAATCGATGCGGGGCTGCTGAAGATCATGTCGAAGATGGGGATTTCGGTCATCTCCTCTTACCGTGGGGGGCTGAACTTTGAGGCCGTGGGCCTGTCGCGTGCGATGGTGGCCGAATATTTCCCCGGTATGCACAGCCGCATTTCAGGCATTGGCGTTTCCGGCATCCAGCACAAGATGGAGGAAGTTCACGCCAAGGGCTGGAAATCCGGCATGGATGTGCTGCCTATAGGCGGATTTTACAAGGCGCGGCAGTCGGGCGAAAAACACGCCTGGGAAGCAACCACGATGCATATGCTGCAATCGGCCTGCGACCGGGCCAGCTATGACCTCTGGAAGCAGTATTCGGCCACGATGCGGGCCAATCCACCGATCCATTTGCGCGATCTGCTGGACATAAAAAGCCTTGGCAAGCCGGTTGCGATTGAGGAGGTGGAAAGCATCACCTCGATCCGCAAGCGGTTCGTGACG
>JAOUMG010000259.1 GCA_029881635.1 Paracoccaceae bacterium
CTTGACGCATCCGAACCGGGCGTAGTCGTCATTGCCAATGATTGCCAAGCGCTGTCACCGTCGGACCTGGCAAAGATCCAAACAAGATATGTACGAAAATCGACGTCCATTGATGGCTACGGCGTTGGTTTGGCGATCGCCAGATCGCTCTGCGATCAATCCGGCGCCTCGCTCAACATCATGTCGCCACGCGCCAATTCGGATCGCGGCTTTGCAACGGTGCTGACATTGCCTTAGGTTCGGTATTCTTGGGCAACACACTACTGGGTCAGTCTTTCCCACAGCAGTTCGGCACCAAGTGTTCTATTCCTGCGATGTGCATAGGCCACGACCCGCAAATTCATTGACCAGCCCGGCGCCGCAATGGGTGTGATAACTTTTGCGAAGATAGGCGACACAGCGCTTTCGGGCAGCCACCCCACCCCCAGACCGGCCGCAATACAGTTCAACAACACGCCCGACATGCTCGCATCGATGTCATGTCTGCCCCAGAGTTTTTCCGGTGCTTGTTCCTGAACAATATCCACAAGGCGGGCAAAATACGTACCCCTCGAATAGGAGATGAGCGGTACAGGCGCCTTCTCGCTACCGGGAAATGCCAGATTTGGGCGACCTTGAACCGGACAGGCAACATAGGGTTGGAATTTCTCAGTTTCGATGACGTGATGTTCGAATATCTGCGGATCGGGAACCATCGGCAGCTGATCACCCTGATGGCAGATCATCACGTCAACACCCCCTGAGAGAAACACCGGCACGATTTCGGAAATATTGCCAATCGTCAAAGCGGTCGAAAGCCGGTTTTCCGCTGACCAATGCGGCCACCATTGAGGAAACCGCGACATCGACAAGATGTGAGGCATAGCGATCCGCACATGGCTCTGATCACTTTCTTCGGGTGCCGACACGGCGGAACGGAGCTCCAAAAGACGCCCATGCAGATCGCTTGCCTCTTTTCGAAACCGAACACCTTCGGGCGTAAGCGTCGTGGGATAGGTTCCACGGTCAACAAGAGTAGCGCCGACCCAAGACTCCAACGCCATTATTCGGCGACTGAATGCCGCCTGCGAGATGTTGCGTAGCTGCGCAGCTCGCGTGAAATTTCCTGTGTCGGCCAGCACCATAAAGTCCTGCAACCAGCCAGTATCCATGAGCCATTCCTTTGTGGTGGTACCGAACCCATCTTGCCCCATATGATTGCGTCATGCAAATAACGCATTGAACTGGCTGGCATTCCTCAAATTATTGGGCTATAACGGCAATCCAACGCCGTTATAATCGAACTTTTGCATTGGGATACCGGCAACAGGTGTTCCACACTGGCGGCATCAACACTGCGCAGCAAAGCAAAAAAAAATCCAACAGGGAGACGATGATGAAGAACCACATTCTGACACTAGGTATGATGACAACGCTTGCCCTTGGCGGCATGAGCGCATCGGCTGCAGAACAGCAATTCGTATCCATCGGCACCGGCGGCATCACGGGCGTTTATTACCCGGCAGGCGGGGCGATTTGCCGGATGGTCAACCAGAACCGCAAAGAGCATGGTATCCGCTGTTCGGTCGAATCCACCGGAGGTTCGGTCTATAACGTCAACACCATCCGTTCGGGCGAACTGGAAATGGGCGTTGCCCAATCCGATGTTCAGTTCAACGCCTTCAACGGCACGGGAAACATGACCGATCAGGGCGCCTATGAAGAGCTGCGCGCGGTATTCTCGCTCCATCCCGAGCCATTTACGATCATTTCGCGCGCTGGCGCTGGCATCGCTTCTTTTGAAGACCTCAAAGGCAAGCGCGTCAATGTCGGCAACCCGGGTTCCGGGCAGCGTGACACGATGGAAGTTGTCATGGCCGCTTATGGTATGACCATGGCGGACTTTTCGCTCGCATCCGAACTCAAAGGTTCGGAAATGGCCCAGGCTCTTTGCGACGATAAGATCGACATCATGATGTACACTGTCGGCCATCCGGCAGCCGCGATCACCGAAGCGGCAACGACCTGTGACATCGAACTGGTCAACATCACCGGTGATGTCATCGACAAACTGGTCGCCGACAATGCCTATTACCGCACAGCGGTCATTCCAGGCGGCACCTACAAAGGCAACGCGAATGATGTGACGACATTTGGTGTTGGTGCCACGGTCGTAACCTCGTCCGATGTTTCTGATGACGTTGTCTATGTGATCGTCAAAGCGGTCTTTGACAATTTTGATGACTTCAAGAAACTGCATCCTGCGTTTTCGGTTCTTGACCCGGCTCAGATGATCAAAGACGGCCTGTCAGCCCCGCTGCATCCGGGTGCGGTCAAATACTACACAGAACGCGGCTGGATGTAATTTAGCCCCAGACCGGGCGGCTACGCAGTTGCTGCCGCCCGGTCAGACGACAAACGACAGAAAACGTGATGCACGGAGAAAGCAGCGTTTCGGACTTTTTCAGAACATAAGAGAAACAGCCTACAAACGCGCGGTTTGAAAAATGCGCTGTTCTGAAATCGAAACTGTCTGACCAACAGACATCTATCCGAAAACATCCGGGCCGAAGCAGGGGGACACCATGACCAGCGAACCGCAGCAAAGCAAGCCCAGTACAGATGCCGAAATGATGGTGGCGGAGTCTGACAGCGGGGCCAGAAATGCGGCTGGTCTTGCGGGCAAGGTCATTCTGTCACTGGCCTTCATCTGGTCAGCCTTTCAGCTCTATATCGCGTCAAGCATCCCATACGTTCTATCCGCCAGCACAGGCCTAAGCCTGGTATTCAACGATCAGGAAGCGCGCCAGATTCACCTTGCCTTTGCATTGGCTTTGGCGATGCTGGCATTTCCGTTGCTGAAATCCAGCCCGCGCGACAGAGTGCCGACAACCGACTGGGTACTGGCGGCAATTGCCGCGTCAAGCTGCCTTTACCTGTTGGTTTTCAAACAAGATATCGCCGGTCGTGCCGGCCTGCCGACCACTTCCGATCTAGTGTTTTCTACCCTCGGTCTGGCGTCGCTGGGGCTTGCCGTTTTCCGCTCGCTCGGCCTGCCATTGGTCATTGTGGCCAGTGTCTTTCTTTTCTACGTCTTTTTCGGCCATCTTTCGATCATGCCCGATGCCATCCAATGGAAAGGCGCGTCTTACAACAAGGCGACCTGGCATTTCTGGATGCAGACCGAGGGCGTGTTTGGTGTCGCTCTTGGCGTTTCCGCCTCGATGATCTTTTTGTTCGTGCTGTTCGGATCGCTTTTGGAAAAGGCAGGGGCTGGGAATTATTTCATCAAACTTGCCTTTGCGCTTTTGGGCCATCTGCGCGGCGGGCCTGCCAAGGCCGCGGTTGTCGCCTCGGCCATGTCCGGACTTTATTCAGGGTCGTCGATCGCCAATGTGGTGACGACCGGCACCTTTACGATCCCCCTTATGAAGCGCACTGGATTCACCCCGGAAAAGGCGGGCGCTGTTGAAGTGGCCTCTTCGACCAACGGGCAGTTGACACCGCCGGTGATGGGTGCTGCGGCATTCCTGATTTCGGAATTCACTGGGGTGGCTTATCCCGACCTCATCAAACACGCGGCCCTGCCCGCGCTCGTCTCTTATATCGCTCTTGTCTATATCGTGCATCTTGAGGCACTGAAGCTGAACCTGACGGGCATGGAACGCCCACCCGTCATTCACACGATGGCCAGACGACTGCTGGGCGTGCTTTCCGGCTTTATCGCAATGGCCGCCCTTGCCGGGGTCGTCTATTACGGGCTTGGCTGGATCAAGGTCGCTTTTCCCGGCATGACCTTCTGGACAGCCGTGGCCCTGTTCCTTGCGGCATACGTCTTTTTGCTTGAACGCGCGTCGCGTTATCCCGATCTCGAGATGGACGACCCCAATGCACCGCTGGATGTATTACCCCGGCCTTGGGACGTGGCGATAACCGGCTTTCACTACATCCTGCCGATTGTCATTCTGATCTGGTGCATTCTGGTTGAACGCCTGTCACCAACCCTGTCGGCCTATTGGGCCACAGTGTCGATGATTACGGTCGTATTCACCCAAAAGCCACTGAAACGGCTGTTCCGTGGCGAAGGTGCGTTGGGCGAGGCTTTCCGTGAAGGCACCGGCGATTTCGTCGCCGGGATGATCGCCGGTGCGCGCAGCATGATCGGCATCGGCGTGGCAACCGGTGCGGCTGGCGTGATCATCGGCACCGTATCGCTGACCGGTGCCCATCAGGTGATCGGAGAATTCGTGGAGATGCTGTCAGGCGGCAGTATCATGGTGATGTTGCTGCTTGTCGCCGTGATGAGCCTTATTCTGGGAATGGGGTTGCCGACCACGGCCAACTATATCGTTGTATCATCGCTGATGGCCCCGGTTATCGTATCCGTTGGCGCCCAGTCGGGTCTGATTGTACCGCTTGTCGCCGTTCACCTGTTCGTCTTTTATTTTGGCATCCTGGCGGATGATACGCCGCCCGTTGGCCTGGCGGCTTTTGCCGCCGCGGCAATTTCAGGCGGCGATCCGATCAAGACCGGCATCCAGGGCTTTACCTACGACATCCGTACCGCCCTGTTACCATTCATGTTCATCTTCAAC
>JAOUMG010000261.1 GCA_029881635.1 Paracoccaceae bacterium
CATGCAGGGATAGAACTGAAAGTCACTATACCGGGCGGAATCGGCCCTTACTCGGTCGCAGATCTCGGCGATCCGGTCATGCGTGGTGCACATGAAGGTGCGGATACCCTCGTCATAGGCGGTGTCGAGCACGTCCATGATCGCGTCCGTCTTCTGGAAGCGCATCATCTGGGCACGCGCCTTTTCCTCGGACATGTGGTTGACGCCGAAGAACTGGTTGTCGCCGAAAAGCAGCCTGTCCATTGTCACGCACTCCTCCGTCCGAACCAGCCGCGCTTTTGCGCCGGTTGCGGCGCGCGGGCGCGGGCCTGGCCCACGGGCTGGCCGGTCTCGGCGTTCTCGATCACCATTGCCATGGTCCTGTCGGTTTCCGTGGCGGAGGCGAAGCCGTTCTCGTCAGCCACAGCCTTTCCGGCCTTCACCGCAGTGATGAAATCGTCGAGTTGGGCCGAGTATTCCTCGCCGCGCAGATAGAACCAGCGGTCCTCGGTCAGTTCGGTGGTGTACTTCACCGTCCAGCCCCTGTCGTAGCCGGGGAGGGCTGCAACGGGCTCGCGCAGGTAGATCTGGCATTCCTGCCGGTCGGCGAAGATGCGGCCATTGGTGCCGATCATCGACAGCCGCGTTGTCATCTTGCGGTGACTTTCATCCGACCAGTTGACCGAAAGCTGCGCCGTGGGCCCGCCGTTCCACTGCAGCGTCGAGAAGACCTCGTCATCGGTGGCTTCGGAAAAGATCTTGCCCAGGACCGAACCCGAAACGCGGTCGGGCGTGCCGAAATACCAGTTCAGAAGGTTCAGCGGGTGCGCGGCATAGTCGTAAAGGCAGCCGCCTCCCTGGGTCTGATCGGTCCGCCATGTGGCCCGCTTGGGCCGCAGCACCACGGGGCCGTAGGCCTCGGCCAGTACATGGGTGATCTGGCCAAGCGCACCCGAGGCCAGGACCCGCTTCATCTCCTGAAACGCGCCGACATAGCGGTAATGATAACCGACTTGCGCCACGAGGCCCTTGTCGGCGGCCAGTTTCGTCAGCCGTTCGCTATCGGCCCAGTCGAGGCAGAAAGGTTTCTCGCAAAAGACGTGAAGGCCCTTTTCCAGGGCGGCCGTGACCATCGGTGCGTGGAATTTCGATGGCGTGGCGATCACCACCGCGTCCAGATCTTCCGACGCCAGCATCGCGTCGTAATCTTTGTGAATGGGGGTGTCGATATTCTTCGAGAGAACATCGACCAGGAAACCCGAGCCGTCGCAGGCGCATGTCTCGGTTTCCGGGTGCGCATTGACCATCGAAAAGTGGGAAAGCCCCATCTTTCCAAGGCCAATCACGGCAATACGGACTTTGTCCGGCATGAAGACCTCTTACCCCTTAAAAGCACGCAGGTGTCCATATCGCCTGGCGGCGTGCCAGTGCAACTCTCCGCCCGCGGCGTGGCTTCCATGATATATTGTAGTTGCTAGTTTGCCTCTAACTATGACGGGGTGGTGACAAGCTTGGACAAATTCGGCAGGAAACCCGGGACTTCTCCATAATTTTGTCAGGTATCGAGGGCCCGGTTTGCAGAACGGAAACGCACGGACGACCGATACCGAGGTCGCTGTCATCGTCGTCAATTACGGGACCGCAGCCCTGACGATTGCGGCCGTGGAAAGCGTGCTGGCGCGCGATCATGGCGGACGCGGGGTGGAGATTCACGTGGTAGATAATGCCTCACCCGGTGACGATGCCGAGGTGCTGGCGCGGGCGCACGAAGATCGGGGTTGGGTCGGACGGGTGACCTTATGGCCCGAAACCGAGAACCACGGCTTCGGTCGCGGCAACAATCTGATCCTGCACCATCTGTCGGAACGGGACAAACCACCGGTATACGCTTTTCTTCTGAACCCCGACGCCGCGTTGGAGAACGAGGCGATCGATATTCTTGCGGCGGCACTGGAGGCCAACCTGGATGCCGCTGCGGCGGGAGCGGGGATCTCGTTTCCCGATGGCAGTCCCGCGGTCGCCTGTTTCCGCTTCCCCACATTGATCCGCGAACTGGTGACGACGATCAATTTCGGCCCGCTCGAGAAGCTCCTGCCGAGCGGGCGCACATCGCTCCCGCCCGATTGGACGGGACCGATCGATTGGGTGGCCGGCGCAAGCGTACTCATGCGACTTGACCACCTGTCCGAGGTCGGATTCTTTGATCCCGATTTCTTTCTCTACTACGAGGAGGTGGAGCTGATGTGGCGGCTGAGACGGGCAGGCTATCGGGCGCTTTATGTTCCGCAAGCGCGCGTGACACATATTGCCGGGGCGGCAACACAGGTCGCTTCGCATGACAAGCGCGCGAAACCAAGCCCCGCCTTCGTCTACGAGTCCTGGCGGATGTACTATGTGAAATCGCACGGGCGGCTCTACGCGTTGACGTTGGCGTTCCTGAAGTTCCCCGCCGCCTGGATCAGCAAGATCCTGTCGCGGATGCGCGGTGATCCCTCGATCCTGCCGGCGCGATTTTCACGCGATCACTGGCGCCACGTGGTCCGGCCGCTGCTTCTGGGCACACCTGACGGCTGAGCCACGCCTCGGGTCATGGTTTCCGGGCGATCAACCCGACACCCTGGTTCGATAGTACTGCTATCACCATGAATTTCACCGAGACTATCGCGGTCGTGACGGTTTTTCTCTCGATGCGTCATGTCCGTGTTTTCTTTGGTATATATTCGCCATCAGTTAAGCCCAAGCAGCGACTGATGGTGACAAGAACAGGCAGATTGGGCATGTAGCGCGCGTGATTACGCGAACTAAGCGGCGCCGAGGATCTGGTGTGGTAAGAGAATACCGGGGCCTTGAAAAAAGCACCGGGGGCCTGCGCCCCTCAGGGTAGGAGCACATTGCCAGTGAACCAGATAGACCGTGGCAAATCCCACGATGGGTCCCGGAACATGAACCCTGGTGGCATCGGGTTCTGGGCGCTAATTGCCGAGGATTTCCGAACCAATGGAGGAAACTTCGGCACACAAGGCTTCTGGGTGCTGTTCTGGCATCGCTTCGGCAACTGGCGGATGAGCGTGCGGCCGAGACTGCTTCGTGCGCCACTGACTGTCTTGTATCTGGTGATGGCCAAGCTTGGCGAAATGCTGTGCGGCATTTCTCTGCCCTATACGGTGATTGTAGGCCGCCGTGTCGTGCTGGAACATTTTGGCGGCATGATCCTGATCGCTGACAGGATCGGTGACGATGTGATCCTGCGCCAGAATACTACCTTCGGCATTGCCAGGGCCAATGAACTTCAAAGCCGTCCGACGATCGGCAACCGGGTCGATGTGGGCGTCGGCGCGGTGGTGGTGGGCGCCGTCACCGTGGGCGACGATGCGGTGATCGGCGCTAATGCGGTCGTGATCCGGGATGTGCCGCCGGGCGCGGTCGTCGGCGGGGTGCCCGCCCGGATTCTGAAGAATGGCCCGGCGAATGAATGACAGGGTTCCCGCCATCGCCATCGGCAAGAACGAGGGCGCCCGTTTTCTGCGCTGCCTGGCCTCGCTTGCGGGAAAGGTGGATCCGGTCATCTATGTCGATTCCGGATCGACCGACGGATCCGTCGAGGCCGCCAGAGCCGCGGGTGCCGAGGTCGTGACGCTCGACATGTCGCAACCATTCACAGCGGCGCGGGCCCGAAACGCGGGGCTGGACAGGCTGCAGGAAATCGACCCCCAGGGCGCCTATGTCCAGTTCCTGGATGGCGACTGTGAGCTTCAGGATGGTTGGATCGAGACCGCGCGCGCCGCGCTGGACGCTGATGACGGACTGGCCGTGGTCTGTGGACGCAGGCGTGAGAGATTTCCCGATGCCACGATCTGGAACCGGCTCATCGACGACGAATGGGACACACCGGTCGGGCCTGCAATGGACTGCGGCGGCGACGCACTTATCCGGCGCGCCGCATTGGCCGAGGAGTGCTACGACCCGACCGTGATCGCCGGCGAGGAACCCGAGATGTGCTACCGGATGCGCAAACGCGGCTGGCGGATCGAGCGGCTGGATGCCGAGATGACCCTGCATGACGCCGCTTTGACGCGTCTCGGCCAAGTCTGGAAGCGGGCGGAACGGGCCGGACACGCCTATGCCGAAGGCGCGGCGATGCATGGGCGGGAACCGGAGGGATTCCGGATGGCGAAGGTGCGAGCGCTCTGGGTCTGGGTGGCGCTGGTGCTGGTCACGGTGCTGGCGCTGGTCATCCTCATCCTCGCGCCCTCGCTCTGGAACGCGGGTCTCATTGGAATTCTTTTGCTGGTCTGGCCTCTGCAAGTGCTGCGGCTGCGTTTTCAGAAGGGTTTCTCATGGGAGAAAGCGCTGTTTCTCACCTTCAGCAAGCTCCCCGAGGCGAAGGGTGTGCTGAGTTTCTGGGTACACAGACTGGTCGGCCGGAAGCGCGGACTGATCGATTACAAGGAAGCCTGACCCGGGAAGGCTGCGCGAAGCGTATCGGCATGCACCCAGACAACCGTTGCAGCCAATACCGCCGCCAGGGTGGCAAACAGGATATCGTGCAGAGGATCCCAACCCTTGTAGGGCGCGATTGCCCA
>JAOUMG010000262.1 GCA_029881635.1 Paracoccaceae bacterium
CGAGGCGGCACCACCGGCCATTTCCAGCGTCGATATGACCGCGCCTGATGCCGGATCAATGCTGCGGATCAGCCCATCTGACGAGGCAATGACCAGCCGCCCCCCTGCCAGAACCGGCCCGAAATGGGCAAAGATAGTGCGGCGTTTCTTGTCTTTGTTCTTGGTGAAATAGGGCAGATCGGCACGCCAGACTTCGCTCCCGGTTTCTGCGTCCAGACGCACGAACTGATCTTCGTCATTGACCATGAACACCGCACCCCCCGACACGACAACCGGGCTGGCAGCGCCGTCGGCGGCGCTCCAGATCGGTTGACCCGTATCGGCATTGACCGCGGCAAGTCGCCCGGCTGCGGTCCCGGCATAAACCACACCATTGCTGATGACCGGATCGCCTGTCAGATCGGAAATGGAAGCGTAGGCACGCCCGCGCCGCTTACCCGAAACGTAAGCACCCCAGAGACTGACGCCGCTATCCTTGGCAACCGATATCATCTGACCCGACGCAAAAGGAAAAACCACCTGTCGCGCGTCAACCGCCGGGGACGATACCCCCATAACACCGGCAACCGATGGGGTTCCGGGCAGCGTCCATTCAACCTTGCCATCGCTCGCACGCACAGCCCAGGCCGATCCATCGCGCGCCACAACATAGACACGCCCATCGGATACAGCAGGCGCTCCGCCTACGGCTGCATCAAACCGCTGCCGCCAGGATACCTGGCCATTGGTGGCATTGAGGGCGACCAATTCGCCAAAGCCGGTTGTCGCAAAAATCTGCCCTTCGCCATAGGCAAGACCACCGCCGGATGCATCGTCCTCTTTGTCGGCGGCAGGCGTCAGGTTAGCCTGCCAAAGGGTTCCGCCATCGGTGCCCGTGGCCGTAACGGTTGACCGGCTGTCGAGCGTAAAGATCCGGCCGCCGGCAACCACAGGATCAGACGTGATACGGTGCTTGCGGTCATCACCCTTGCCGATGTTGGCGCTCCAGACTCGGGTCAGATTTGTGCCAAGCGCCACATTGCCGGCCACATGGCTGGCGGAACCGGCGCGGTGGGTCCAATCTGCATTAACCTGTGCACCCGGCAAATTGATCGGCGCGGACTGCACGGGTTTGGGCTCCAATGGCGATACGCCATCAACGGCCTGCCCCGTTCCAGCCAAAGCCGCGCGCAGTTCCTGGCGTTCGCCTTCAAGAATCAGCTCGCCGTCGTTGCAGCCTGCAATCAGGGCCAGCACGGCCAAAGCACCAAAACCTTGGGAAATCTTCACCGTATTCGCCCCTTCGTTCTAAACATCGCAACCCAAGCCCGACCTGGACCTGCGGTTACAGATTGTCACACCGCGTCCGGGTCGGCACCCAGCGCCACAATCAACTGTGTCGCACGGCGACGCAAGCCTGCGGTGACATTTGGTTCTTGAAGTATTTGCCGCAGCAAGGCCACCGCGGCTTCACCGTTGCCAGCATCCATAAGCGCCAGAGCCTGTTGTTCCATCGCCAAGGGCCGAAATGGCGCCCCCGGCACTGCCAGACCATCCAAAAGCCTGGTGCGTTCTTCGTTCGACATGGTGTCACCCGCCAGAACGACCGCCTTCAACTGTGCCAGCTGCCGAACGCTGTCAGGTAACGCCGTGTCCGCAGCCACCGTATTCAACCGGGAAAGGGCAACATCGCGATTGTCGCCGGCGACGGACTCGGCCGCGGCCAGCATCTCCAGCACAGCGATGCGGCTGCTGTTTCCGGCCGTTGTGGTCTTCAGCGCATCCAGCGCCGCGACACGCGCCGCTGGATCGTCGGCTGCCATTGCAGCGATGACGGCATCCCCAAATGCCTCGGCCGACGCCCGCGCGCTTGATTTCTGCCATTCGCTGTAAGCGGCCCCCCCGACGATCAGAACCACAAGCAGGATTGCGATCCAGCCGTATTTGCGCATCAACGCAAACAGGCGATCGCGTCGAACCTCTTCGGTGACTTCGTCAATGAAACTGTCGGTATCGCTCACGCTATTCTCCAGCCTTGCCGGTCCCGCAAAGGGTCCGAACCCGGCACCGTCTTACACGCAAGCCTGCACCCTTGCCAAGTCCGCCATGATCGTTGCCCGCAGGGGCAAAACTTACACAGCCCAGGTGCGTGGCACAGGTCGTCTTTTGTCGTCTTCCTCAGGTTCGATATCTGCCGATTCACCAGACCGTCTTGATCTTAGCGAGGTTTCCTCTTCGCTCGATTGACGGGCCCACATGGCCGAGTAACGGCCATTGCGGGCCAACAGGTCTTCGTGCCGCCCCTCTTCCACGATCTGTCCAGCCTCTAGCACGACAATCCGGTCGGCATCGGCGATCGTAGACAACCTGTGCGCGATGGTAATGACCGTCCGGCCCTCGCCCATTGCCCGCAGACTGTCCTGGATGTCACGCTCTGTCTGTGTATCCAGCGCCGAGGTTGCCTCGTCCAGCAACAGGATCGGCGGATTCTTCAGCAAAGTCCGTGCAATGCCAACCCGCTGCTTTTCACCCCCGGAAAGCTTTAGCCCGCGCTCGCCGACCCTGGTTTCGTAACCTTCAGGCAAAGACATGATGAAATCGTGGATCTTGGCCGCCTTGGCCGCCGCAATCATTTCATCCGTCGATGCATCAGGCCGACCATAGGCGATGTTGTATAGGACCGTGTCATTGAACAACACGGTATCCTGAGGCACGACACCAATCTGCGCATGCACACTGTCCTGGGTCACGTCACGCAGATCCTGTCCGTCGATCTTAAGGCTGCCGCCCGTCACATCGTAGAAGCGAAACAAAAGCCGCCCGATGGTCGATTTTCCCGACCCCGAGGGGCCGACAATCGCCACCCTTTGCCCTGCGCCGACCGTCAAGCTCACGTTTTTCAGGATCGGCCGCGCCGGGTCATAGCCAAAATCCACCGCATCAAGGGCCACTTCGCCGCCGGAAATCACCAATGGCTTTGCGTCTGGCTTGTCGGTGACTTCTGCGGGTTGTTCAAGCAGGTCGAACATCTCACCCATATCAACCAGCGCCTGACGGATTTCACGGTAGACCGTTCCGAGAAAACCAAGCGGCAGGGTGATCTGGATCATGTAAGCATTGACCATGACAAAGTCGCCAACGGTCAGTGCGCCTGCCTGAACGCCGAAGGCTGCCATGACCATCACGATGATCAGCCCCGTGGTGATGATTGCCGATTGCCCGAAGTTGAGTGCTGATAGTGACAGGCCGGTTTTCACCGCCGCAACCTCGTACCCCGCCATGGCGGCATCGTAGCGCTGCGCTTCCCGCGCCTCTGCCCCGAAATACTTCACCGTTTCAAAATTGATCAGACTGTCGATGGCCTTCTGGTTGGCGTCGGTGTCTTGTTCGTTCATCTGGCGACGGATCTTGACCCGCCATTCCGTCACCTTGAATGTATAAGTGACATAGAGGCCGATAGTGACCAGAACCACTGCCGCATAACGCCAGTCGAACACCAGTGCGAATATGACGGTCACCATGCTGAGTTCCAGGATCAGCGGGCCGACAGACAAAAGCATGAAACGCAAAAGAAAATCGACACCCTTGACGCCACGTTCGATCACGCGACTCAAACCACCGGTTTTTCGGGTTATGTGGTAGCGCATCGACAGGCGGTGGATATGCGTAAACGTCTCTAACGCCAGCTTTCGCAGCGCCCGCTGTCCGACGCGCACAAAAATCGCATCCCGAAGCTCTGAAAAGCCGGTATTTCCCAAACGCGCAATGCCATAGGCGACAGTCAGGCCAATGGCCCCGAACGCCAGCAGCCAAGCCTCGCCGCGTATGTCATTGGCCAGGGAATCGACGGCGGCCTTGTAGAGAAACGGTGTCAGGACAGACACGATCTTGGCAGTGACAAGCGCCATCAATGACAAGACAACCCGCCGTTTGACCCAATTTTCGCCCTCGGGCCAAAGATAGGGGGCGACCCGGCGCAGTGTCCGCAATCCACGTTTGCGGCCCTCGGCGCGCGTTTGTTCTTGTACCGTCACGTTTTCGCCGCCAATCGCTGCTGTGCGCCCCGTTGATCGAAAGGGCGTAGTAGGTTATCAGGGGGTATATTTCAACAATTCATGAGTAGTTGAAGCGTGCAGAAGAGTAAAGCCCTCGAAGCCTTGTCGGCACTGGCCAACCCTACCCGTCTGGACCTGGTTCGCGCCCTTATGCCATTCGGCACCAAAGGCTTGTCAGCTGGTGAAATCGCCCGGATGCTCGACATGTCAGCTTCGCGCCTGTCATTCCATCTTTCGGCGCTGGAACAAGCCAGCCTTATTTCGTCGCGCAAAGCCGCACGGCACGTATTCTATGCTATAGACACCCAAGGCTTGGGCAGTGTGATCGGCTATCTGCTCAATGATTGCTGTGGATCGCATCCTGAAATCTCGGCTTGCTGTCTTCATCCCAACCTATCGGAAAGCCAAACCGGCCTGACTACTGCGGAACCGTGAATATCTGGCCCGGATAGATCAGATCCGGGTCGCGAATCTGATCTTTGTTGGCCTCATAAACCTTGACGTACAAGATACCGTCACCATAATTT
>JAOUMG010000264.1 GCA_029881635.1 Paracoccaceae bacterium
TGACAGCAACGCCGGGACCGTGGACTGGGTGCGCGAGACTGTTCTGACCAATGATCCGGGCAATTACGCAAAGCACCGGAAGGTACTTGCCTCCGGTGTTGTCGAACTGATCCGGCCCGATCCGCCGATCACACATCCCACGTTGGTAATGACCTGCCAAAACGATACCGGAAGCACGCCTGAAATGTCCCATGGCATCGCATCTGAAATTCCGGGTGCCGAAGTCATCATTGTCCCCACGCTCCAGCATCTGGGCCTTCTGGAAAGGTCTGAGGCGTTTACGAGCCCGATCCTTGGGTTTCTGGGACAGATCTTGCAAAAGAAGGAATAAGCCATGGTGAAACTGACAGGCGGGCAAGCCGCTGTGGAAGCCCTAAAGGTCGAAAAGGTCGACCATGTATTCGGTCTCATCGGCTCGGCGACGATGGAGATGTTCGATGCGCTTTATGATGCCACGGAGATCAAGCTGATCGGCGTGCATGACGAACGCACCGGCACCCATATGGCTGATGGCTATGCCAGAATGAGCGGGAATGCAGGCGTGGTTCTGGCCGGGCAGAACGGGCCGGGGGCCACGAACCTCGTCACCGGGCTTGGTCAGGCCAAGGCCGCGTATTCCCCGGTTGTGTCCATCGCCGGTTCGCTGGCCTCGGGCCATGTCTACCGCGATGCCTTTCAAGAGGTCGATCAGCAGGCGCTTTTCACACCGATCACCAAGAAAACATGGACGGCCACCAGCGCCGACCGGGTGCCGGAAATGGTGCGCGAAGCCTTTCGCGTGGCGATGACGCCCCGCCGCGGCCCGGTTCAATTGAACCTGCCGCGCGACGTTCTGTCCGCTCAGGCCGAGTTCGACAGTTTTCAAGCGCCTGAAATCTATCGCTGTCAATCCGTCCCGGCCGCGGCGGATGCAGATATCAAGCGGGCTGCGACAATGTTGGCCAATGCGACTAGGCCAGTGATTATCGCCGGTGGCGGCATCAAGAACACAGGTGGCCACGTTCAGGCATTGGCGCTGGCCGAGGCGTTGAAAGCCCCCATTGTCACCTCACCCGGCCATGGCGACGCCATACCGTTCGGCCATCCGTTGAATGCAGGGCAAATGGGTCCGCGCGGCAATATCGTCGCTTCGCGTCTGGTGCGCGAGGCTGACGTGATCCTCGCCCTTGGAACAAGGATCGGTTTCAACGCAACTTTCTACAGCTATGACAACATCAACCGCGACGCAGCGATCATTCAGGTAGAGCTGGAGCCGACAGCCATCGGCCGCTATTTCCCAGTCGCGCTCGGCATCTGGGCCGATGCGCCGACAGCGGCGGTGCAGCTGACCGAGGCTTTGGCCCGGATCAAGGATCTCGCCGGCGCTGACGCATGGACCAATGCTTACAAATCCGAACGCGCGGCATTCCTTGCCCAACGCGATGCAGATGCCCAGGTGGATGCAATGCCGATCCTGCCATCGGGGCTTTTCAAAACGCTCCGCGATGTGCTGCCACAAGATGCCGCCGTGACGATGGATGCAGGCACGCTCTGCCTGCAAGCCACCGATGCGCTGAATTACTGGACACCCAAGAGCCTCTTTACGCCGCTCGACTTCGGTCTTGTCGGCTTTTCCTTTGCCTGTGGTCTTGGCGTGAAACTCGCCGCGCCCGAACGGCCAGTGGTCAGCCTGATGGGCGATGGCGGTTTCGGCATGACCGTGTCGGAACTGTCCACTGCCGTCGATCACGGCATCAACACTGTTACAGTGGTGATGAACAATCGTTGCTGGGGGGCTGAAAAAGCCTATCAGCGCGACTTTTTCGGTGGGCGCTATATCGGGGCGGACATTTCCAGCCCGCCCTTTGACAAGCTCGCCGAGTTGTATGGCGCGAAGGGCTACCGCGCCGATACGCTGAAGGGCATGGCCGAGGCGATCGAGGCGGCTTTGACCTGCGGCAAACCTGCGGTCATTGACGTAGCGGTTGACCCAGCCGCGCTCTATTCCTTCCGCCGTGACAGCTTCAAACACAGGGGTGGCTGAGATGAACGACAAGACATATCCCGCAACCGAGGCGCAACGCGCCAGTGGCGACTGGAACCCGATGTGGGACACGCTGGCCGAGATGGACCCGGATTATCTGGAAACCTTCCTTGCATTTCGGGCCGTGCCGCAGACCAAGGGGCCATTGGAGCAGAAATACAAGGAACTAATCTTCATCGCGATCAATGTGGCCACGACCCATCTCTGGCCCTCGGGCGTGCGGCGGCACATCCAGAATGCGCTAAAGGCGGGCGCAACCAAGGAAGAAATCCTTGAGGTCATGCAACTCACTTCGATCATGGGTATCCATTCCATGGCCCTGGGTGTCCCGATTCTGCAAGAAGAGATCGAGAAACATGCCGCCGAAAGCTGATAGAGTTGGTGCAACAAGGAAAGTAGGCGGCAAGAGCCTCGTTTCTCAAAGTCGGTTCTTGCCTAGCCTCCGCCCCTCTACCGGACGAAGGCGCAATACTTGCCGTTAATCGCGGATCAGCTTTGAACCGCTGTCATGAACCTGTCGCGGATGACAACCGGGTCTTTGGTGATAACCGGCACCTTGATGTTTCCACTTTCACATTTGCACACGATTATGGTCATCTTTTTGCTGTCGATGGCGTCTTGTAGCACCTTGCCGGTTTCTTCTGCGCGGCATTCCACAACATTTTCACAGCCACAAGCCCTGGCCACAGCGGTCAGCGAGGTTTTCTTGCCTGCATATGTGGGCTGATCGCCGGTCGATCCGTAAGAACCGTTGTCGATAATCAGAAGGATAAAGTTGTCGGCGACATTATTGGCGATTGTTGGCAGGGTGCCTAAATTGGTCAGCACCGACCCGTCGCCATCAATGGAAATGACGGTTTTGGGCTGTGCCAAGGCAACCCCAAGACCAATGCTGGAAGCCAGCCCCATTGTACCAAGCATGTAAAAATTGGTCGGCTGATCATCGATCATATGCAATTCCTGGCTCGGCAGGCCGATATTACAGATGACCAGCTGGTCGCGCAGTATTGGGGCGATTTCGCGTAGGATTTCTGAGCGGATCATTGGTCGCCATAGCCTCCCCAGAAAGACGCGTCGGTCAGGATCGCGACGGGTTTGTTGCACATGAAGGTGTATTTCAGGATCGCGTCCAGTTCGTCGGCGTCGCGCTCCTTGTGAAAGTGGTAGGTCGGGATGTTGAGCTGCGCCAAAAGCGCCTTGGTATGCACCGCCATCTCTACCTGGCAGGCCACAGGCTCGCGCAGTTCACCACGATAGGAAATCAGCATCGGCAAAGGCATCCGGTAGTACTGGATCAGCGTCGCCAGCGTGTTGAGGGTGACACCGAGCGCGGTGTTCTGCATGATGATCGCCGGGCGCTTGCCGCCCATCCAGGCGCCGGCGCAAAGGCCCATGCCCTCGTCCTCCTTGTTCGAGGGGATGTGGAAGATGTCGGGGCTGCGGTCGATCTCGTCGATCACGCCGGCCAGCTGCTTGCAGGGTACGGTGGTGACGAAACTGATCTTGTTGGCGATCAGGTCGTTCACGATCTTGGTGTTGATGGACACCTTTGGCTCTCCTTAAAAGCGAGGGATAAGTAGCGTCTTGGGGGCGGCGGTCCGCCCGGATCGAATGTCGTCGAAGGCACGGGCGCCCTCTGCCAGCGGGCGGGATTCGGTCCAGTCCAGCGGCCCCAGCCTGCCGTCGAAGATCGCGCGCGCGGTCTGGCGGAAGTCTTCGGCCGTGTAGGTATAGGTGCCGATGAATGTGATCTCCTGCAAGGTCATGCGCCGGATGTCCAATCCGCCCTCGTCTTCGCCGAGGCCGATATGCAGGATCAAGCCGCCGGGGCGGACGAAGGCAGAGGCGGTGGCGCGGGTCGCGGCATAACCGACCCCGTCCAGTACGATGTCGAATTCCTCGCCTGCTGGCAGGTTGTCGTTGGCCAGCACTTTCTGGCCGCAGTGGTCCCGAAGAAAGGCGCGGCGCGCCGGGTTAGGCTCGACCAGGGTGACATCGCTCATGCCCTGCGCCGCGAGGCTGAGCGCGGCGCCAAGGCCGATGGCGCCGCCGCCGAAGATCATCGCCCGGCCCGTTGCCGGATCGCCGCCCGACTTCTCCAGACCCAGCCGCACGGCGTGCCAGCCACAGGCGATGGGTTCGGCAAGTGCGGCCTGGGCGGTGGTGACATGGTCGGGGATGGCGACCAGATTGCGTTCGGGCATGCACAGCCATTCGGCAAAGGCGCCTTCGCGCGGCGGCATCGAGATGATCTGGCGTCGCTCGCAGAGGTTGTCGCGCCCGCTGCGGCAGGCAGGGCAGGTGCCGCAGGTCACCAGCGGGTTCACCGTCACCCTTTCGCCGTCACGCGGGCCACCATGGATCGTTCCAGCAGCCTCGTGCCCGAGGATCAGCGGCGCTGGGCGGCGACCGTCATGGCCGCGATAGGCATGCATGTCCGACCCGCAGATGCCGACGCTGTCAACGCGGATCAGTAGCTCACCATCGGCCGGAACCGGATCGGGAACATCCCGGAACGC
>JAOUMG010000263.1 GCA_029881635.1 Paracoccaceae bacterium
CGAAAATCAGCAGGAAGGTGCCAAGCGGGGTGGAAAGAAATTCAGCCATTTTTACCCATGTCCCTCAGACCGTCGGTATCCCTCGTTCGGCGCAATCGGCCACCGTCACTTCCGCGTCGATGGTCCGTAGCCCCCGGGGTAGTGCTGGCGAGATTGTGTAAACAGCATCCGCCCGCCAAACGCCACCCTCTTCGTCGATTTTCGTGCGCACATGGCGCGCGAAACCATAGTTGTTTTCCACAGTGTACCCGGCAGCAAGGCAGCGGGCATAATCTGCCACGTCCTCGGCCCCGCGCCCGCCGCTCATGCGGACATTGAAGGCGACCAGAGTGTCATCCAGGCGCAGGATATCGGCACTCTGATAAATCGGGGCCGCCGCCGCTTGGTCTTGATCTGTATCCTTGGCACCCGCACAGCCTGCCAGCCCGACCAGAATGGCGGACATCATCAGACAGGTTGTGACAGGTGATGCCATTATTTACTCCGCCGCCATTGGTGCTTTGGCACGGTCAAGGGCCAGTGACGACAATTCCGCCATCAGCTTTGACGCACGCGCGATCGGGTTGGTCAGGTAGAAATCCTTGATCTTATGATGAAAGTCCGCCTTTGCTGGCACCCGAAGCGGCGTCCGGTTCCACTGGTTTTCTGCCACCTGATCCACGGCACCCAGATGCGGGTGCGCCGAAATCAGCGCCTTGCGCAGACCGGCTAGTGAATCCCATGGCAGGGTCGCGCCCAGTTCGGCGGACAAAGCGCGCAGAATTGCCCAGTTTTCCTTGGCATCGCCCGGTGCGAAACCGGCGCGCATCGCCAGTTGCGGGCGGCCCTCGGTGTTCACGAACAAACCGTTTTCTTCGGTATATGCGGCCCCTGGAAGAACGATATCCGCCCGGTGAGCCCCTCTGTCGCCATGGCTGCCCTGATAAATCACCACCGGTCCGGCAGCGATTTCCACTTCATCAGCCCCGAGGTTGTAAACCACTTCGGCGCCATCAAGTGCGGCGGTCAGGCCCCCTTCGGTCACGGCGCCCACATCCATCGCGCCCACGCGGGCGGCGGCATCATGCAGTACCAGGAATTTCGATTCCGTCATCTCGGCGAATTTCATCGCCTGGCTCAGCACCGCCTCACCATCTGCCTCGACCAGCGCGCCCATGCCGATGATCACCAGCGTTTCCTTGCCCAGCGCATCATCATGCGGTTTTGCAGTCAGCTCTTTCAATGCAGCCCGGCCGGTACCCAGATGATGATACTCATAGGTCAGGTCGATCTTGGGGCCGATGACACCGATTTTCGCGCCATGGCTCCAGGCGTTGCGGATACGGGCATTCAGCACCGGCGCCTCAACGCGCGGGTTGGTGCCGATCAGCATGATTGCCTTGGCCGTATCGATATCCTCAATCCGTGCGGTCCCGACATAACCTGACCGGTTGCCTTCGGGCAGTTTCGCCCCGTCGGTACGGCATTCGACGGTGCCACCCAGCCCCTCGACAAGGTTTTTCAGCGAAAACGCCGCTTCGACTGGCGCCAGGTCGCCCACAAGACCCACAACCTTCTTGCCCTTCATCGCAGCAGCGGCAGCCCCGAGAGCCTCGCCCCAGCTCGCCTTTCTCAGCTTGCCCTTTTCGCGGATGTAGGGCGTATCCAGCCGCTGCCGACGCAGCCCGTCCCAGACAAATCGGGTCTTGTCTGAAATCCATTCCTCGTTCACGCCGTCATGGTTGCGCGGCAGGATGCGCATGACTTCGCGCCCCTTGGTATCGACGCGGATGTTGCTGCCAAGGGCGTCCATGACATCGATCGTCTCGGTCTTGGACAATTCCCAAGGACGGGCGGTAAAGGCGTAAGGTTTTGAAACCAAAGCGCCCACAGGGCAAAGATCAATGATGTTGCCCTGCATATTCGAGTCAAGCGTCGCACCCAGATAGGACGTAATTTCGGCATCCTCGCCACGGCCCGTCTGGCCCATCTGGTGAATACCCGCCACCTCGGACGTGAAACGCACGCAGCGCGTGCACGAAATGCAGCGCGTCATATGGGTTTCAACTAGCGGCCCCAGATCCAGATCCTCGCTTGACCGCTTCGGTTCGCGGTAGCGGCTGAAATCGACGCCATAGGCCATCGCCTGATCCTGCAGGTCGCACTCACCGCCCTGATCGCAGATAGGGCAATCCAGCGGATGGTTGATCAGCAGGAATTCCATCACCCCTTCGCGGGCCTTTTTGACCATCGGCGAATTGGTCTTGATCACCGGGGGCGCGCCCTCCGGGCCGGGGCGCAGATCCTTGACCTGCATCGCGCAGCTTGCCGCCGGTTTCGGCGGACCGCCCACAACCTCGACCAGACACATCCGGCAGTTCCCGGCAATCGTCAGCCGTTCATGATAGCAAAACCGCGGTATTTCCACGCCCGCCTGTTCGCAGGCCTGAATCAGCGTGAGGTTCGGGTCTACCTCGACTTCAATACTGTCGATGATGATCTTGCGGAGGTCGGCCATGGTTTATTTCTCCGTATGGGTAGTAGCCGCCGAAACCGGTGGCCAGGCCTTAAAGGCCAGAACAAGAAGCGGCGCAAGTGACAGCACCCACGACATCAGGAACAAAAGCGGGGCAGCAGCACCACTATAACCCATCATGCCGGCCATCAATCCACCGACGAACAGCGCCCCAACCACGGGGGCAGCACAAACAAACATGATTGCACCTTTGAAACCTGCCTTCTGAAAGACGATCACATAAAGAACGGATGCAATAATCGGGCCAACCAGTTGAAAAAGCATCGTCATCCGCGAACCTCCCCGGTCACCCGCCAGAACAGCCTCAGGCGTATGAAGAACCGCGCCAGCATTCCTGCCGCTTCAGCGCGCTCCGCTTTCTCTGCCGGATTCAGTTGCCAGTTCACACCGCTTAGGCGGTCTTCGACATCTTGTTGCAACAACTTGGGATCAAGCGATGCGTAACACATCAGGCCACCCCCTTCCCGACTATCCGAACGGTCAGGCGCACCCTGTCGGAGGACAGAGCCACATGATATGTTGCGCGCACGTTCAAAATACCGCCAGAATGGCAAGAAGCGCCATCAATACCAATGTCGCCCACCCCATTACGTACAAAGCCGTGCGCGGGCCGCGTTTGGGCGCGCCAATGCCCTTGATGTGGACAATCATCATAAGTACGCGGGTGATTAAGAAGAGGCTTGCCAGAATATTCACCCAAAGCGGGCTGGCACCTGCGAGCATCGCTGCAAAAGCTACGGTGGCAAAGATCGGCAAGGTTTCCGTCGCATTCAGATGTGCGCGGCAAAGCCGGTAGAGCGGATCGGTATAATCCGCATCCGGTAAGGCGCCTGGCGCGAGCCCGGCCTTTTCCTTTCCCGCAGCCGAAGCCGGGGACAAAAGCATGGTCATCAACGCGAAAACGCAAAGCGCCACGATTGCATGCCCGTATTCAGCGAAACTTTCCATTACGTCCCCTATTCCGCTGCTACCTGCGCGCAACCATGGGTTTTCCATGCCTGCGCTTCTTTCAGATAGGGCCAGCCAAAAGCGTGATCCGTGTCACCGTTCTCTTGTTTGTGGGCCAACTTCCCCAGCGCTTCGTCAAGTGTGGGTTCATGCCCTTGGGGCACCCACCACATGACGAAATGCATTTTGCCCAGCACTTCAAACCATTCGGCCCGACGCTCATAAAACTGCCGGTGGACGGTGTTCCAGACAAAAGCTTCCAGCGTCTCGACACTTTCCCAGACCGTCAGGTTGGTGACGAACTGAGGATCGCCACCAATCTTGGTATCCGTATTCCCGGTTCCCGGCTCGCCCGACCCTTCCATCATCCAAACAAATCCCGGCATCCGCTTACCCAAACCGTTGATCCGGTCCAGCGCGTCCATGAATTCCGCCACCCGCGGATCATCCGTGGGCGCGATCAGGCGACCAATGTTGAGTTCGGCGAGGTGATGGCCTTGCATCTACATAATCCCTGTAAAAATCACTCTGCCGCCATGGCGCCCATCCGCCCGGTTTTCTTCGCCTTAATCCGGTCTTCGATCTCGCCCCTGAAATGCCGGACCAGCCCTTGAATCGGCCAGGCCGCAGCGTCGCCAAGTGCGCAGATCGTATGGCCTTCGACCTGCTTGGTGACCGAGAGAAGCATGTCGATCTCCTCGACCTCCGCCTCGCCTTTCACCAGCCGGTCCATGACCCGCATCATCCAGCCGGTGCCTTCACGGCAGGGCGTGCACTGACCGCAGCTTTCATGTTTGTAGAATTTCGACAGCCGCCAGATCGCCTTAATCACATCGGTTGACTGATCCATCACGATCACCGCCGCGGTCCCCAGCCCCGACTTTTGGTCGCGCAGCCAGTCGAAGTCCATGATCGCCTCGTCGCATTGTTCGGCATTCAGCATCGGTACGGATGAACCGCCGGGAATGACCGCCTTGATATTCTTCCAGCCGCCGCGAACGCCGCCGCAGTGCCGGTCAAGAAGCTCCTTCAAGGTGATCGACATCTCCTCTTCGACGACGCAGGGGTTGTTCACATGC
>JAOUMG010000265.1 GCA_029881635.1 Paracoccaceae bacterium
TGTGCCGATCCAGACCGCATTCCCTGAGGGTTTTGCCGGCGACGGCTTCGCTGCTGCCGACCAATCGACTACGATGATTTGATCGAAAGGTTTCAAAGTCCGACCTCACGCAGCACGAAATCGGCAATGGCAGCGGTGTCGTCAAGATCGAACACCGGAACACTCATCCCGTCCAACCCGGCATTTGAAGCAATGGCTCGGATGGTCGGGTTTTCCGACGCGAGCAAGGGGCGGGGAATTTCGCCACGATGTGTCTCGATCTTGGGGTGAGAACCGGATTTGTAGCCCTCAACCAACACCAGATCGACGGGGGAAAGTTTTGCGATCAGATCCTCAAGCGATGGTTCTTCCGAACCGCGAAGCTCATGCATCAAAGCCCAGCGGAGCGGCGAGGCAAGGATCACCTCATGGGCGCCAGCGGTGCGATGGCGGAAACTGTCGCGCCCGGGTTGATCGATATCTGTCGAATGATGGGCGTGCTTGATTGTCGAAATGCTCAAGCCGCGACCGGTCAACTCGGCAACCAAGCGCTCCATCAGTCCGGTCTTGCCGGAGTTTTTCCACCCGGTGACACCAAAGAGTTTCATGCCAAAGCCCTTAGCAATGTTTCTGCTTCTGCGATGTCTTCGGGCGTATTGACGTTAAAGAACGGATCGAATGGTGTATCGGGGAACGCGGCAGTTCCCGCCTCATGCTGATCGGTCCAAAGCACGATCTTGCGCAAACCGCTCTCCAATGCGGCCCGCAGATCGTCGCGCAGCGCCACCGGCCATAGACCGAAAGTGGGTTGACGCCACAGCTTTCCCTCACCGCTGTGGGTTGCCGCCAGTGCGAGGCCCGATGGCCCGGCAGCGGCACGTAGTTTTGCCACAAGATTGCTGGGAAAGAACGGAGTGTCCGCCGCGGCGGTAACGATGGCTTCCGCTCCCACTGAAGCAGCCCAGTCGAGCCCGGCAAGAACACCCGCAAGCGGCCCCGGATGTCCCGACAGACTATCGGGTAATACGGGCAACCCGAGGTCGGCGAACCTTGCCGGATCGCCATTGGCATTCAGCGCCAACATGCTGCATTGCGGTGCCAGTCGGGCAATCACATGGTCGATCAACCGCCGGCCACCGACCAGACGCAGCCCCTTGTCACCGCCGCCCATTCGCGTTGCTTGGCCGCCAGCCAGGATCACTCCGGGAATTTCAGTCATCCCCCGACCCCTTCCGGCGATGTTGAGCCATCTCGTCGCCAACCGCGGCGAGATTGGCATCCCGGACCAGTCGATCCTCCCCGCTCAGACACACAAAGCGTTGGCCGCGCATCCGCCCGATCAGGGTCAACCCGACCTGCCTTGCAATCTCCACACCCCAGGCGGTGAACCCAGAGCGGGAGACGAGAATGGGAATGCCCATCAGCGCGGTTTTGATTACCATTTCAGACGTCAGCCGCCCGGTCGAATACAGGATCTTGTCGCCAGCCGAAATCTGGTGGCGAAACATGAACCCGGCGATCTTGTCGACAGCGTTGTGGCGCCCGACGTCTTCCATAAAGACCAATGGACGGTCACGCTGGCACAGGACCGTGCCGTGGATCGCGCCTGCCTCCAGATACAGGGAGGGCGTGGTATTGATTTCCTTTGCCAGGGCATAAAGCCAACTGGTGCGAAGTTCAGCGGCAGGCAGTTCCAGCCCTTCAAGCCCTTCCATCATATCGCCAAATACCGTGCCGACCGCACAGCCGGAGGTGCGGGTTTTCTTTTTCACCTTTTCTTCATAGGAAGTTTTGCGTTCGGTCCGCACCACGACGGTTTCAACCTCGGCATCGTAATCGACCCCGGTTACCACATCATCGTTTCGCAGCATTCCCTGATTGCGTAAAAACCCGAGTGCGAGGTAGTCAGGGTAATCACCGATGGTCATCGCCGTGACGATTTCCTGGCTGTTAAGATAGATTGTCAGGGGGCGTTCTTCGACCACCGAAATCTCGGTCACCTCACCCGTTTGGTCATGGCCGGAAATCCGCCGTGTCAGGTGCGGGTCATGGGGCCGGGGTAGGATGGGGAAGTCGGGCGTCATCAAGTGGCTTTCCTGTCAGATTGGCATCTTGTCTGGCTGCAGGGGCAGTTTCAAGGGGAAGCGCGGCAGGATATGCTGATCGGTATCTACTTGAACCTGCACCGCTTGCAGATGTGTCAGATCAACGGTGGCAATAGACAAAGTGTCCAGTCGTTCTTGGCGGAAACCCCCAAAATATCCCTTTTGACTGATCTTGGGCCGATGTAGTGAAACCGAGAACAACATGAAAGCCCGCGCCTTGCCGAAAGTTTTTGTGCATGAATGATATTCTTCGCGGCCTTGCCGAAGCTGGGCAACTGGTTGTGACGGCGGACGCAGATCTGGTCGAAATCACGGCTCGGTCGCTTCAGGTATCGCTTGGCGCAACGATCATCGCTTCGGCTATCGGACTGCCGTTTGGGGCATGGCTGGCAGTCAACCGGTTCCGAATGCGTCGCACCGTCATTGCATTGCTGAACGCGCTGATGGGACTGCCGCCGGTGGTTGTCGGCTTGATTGTCTATGTACTTTTTTCGCGCTCTGGCCCCTTGGGTGTTTTTGGGTTGCTCTTCACTCCGACGGTCATGGTGATTGCGCAGGTGATCATCATCACGCCGATAATCGCCTCAATTGCCCATCAGGCGATCCGTGAACTGTGGGCCGACTACCATGATTTGCTGATTTCGCTGAATACGACACGTGGTCAGCGGATCAAGGCGTTACTATGGGATGGGCGGCGGGCATTGCTGACCGCCTCGCTCGCTGGTTTTGGCCGGGCAATTGGCGAAGTTGGCGCGATCATGATCGTTGGCGGAAATATTGATCATGCTACACGGGTTCTAACGACGGCCATCGCACTTGAAACCGGTAAGGGAGATTTCGCGCTGGCGCTGGCGCTGGGTTTTGTTCTGATCGCATTGGCCATCGCGGTAAACCTTGCGCTGCATATGCTGACACGCACCGAAAAGGACAGCAGATGGTAAGCACGATCCTGCCCCTGAAACTCGAAAATGTAGAGCTTCGTCGTGGCGGGCGGCGCATTCTTGGGCCCATTTCCCTAAATCTGTCGGGCCAAGGCATAACGATCATTATGGGTCCGAATGGCAGTGGCAAGACTTCACTATTGCGGGCGATGCATGGGCTCGAAAGGGTCCGGCGTGGCAAAGTCAGCTGGCAGAGCGATATTCAGACCGCCCGCGCCCAACAGGCCTTTGTGTTTCAGACGCCGATTGTCATGCGCCGCAGGGTGGTGGACTGCATTGCCTACCCGCTGTTACTGACCGGCGCGGCGCGTAGCGTCGCGCGAAAGGCTGCCGTCGAACAGGCCGCGTCCGTCGGCCTGTTGGATTCGGTCGATCTTCCTGCGGAAGTTCTTTCGGGCGGTGAAAAGCAGAAAATGGCATTGGCGCGGGCGCTCATCCGGCGACCCGAGGTGCTGTTTCTTGATGAGCCTTGCGCCAATCTCGATACAAAATCGATGGCCGAGATCGAGGCGATCCTTACCGCAGCCCGTGATGCGGGAACCCGCATTGTCATGTCCACGCACAATGTTGGTCAGGCCCGGCGACTTGCCGATGATGTTTTGTTCCTTTGGGATGGTTATCTGCACGAACAGGGTACCAAGGCCCAGTTTTTCACCGCGACCCAAACCGCCGAGGCCAAGGCACATATCAACGGGGATCTGATACCATGAAACTTGGAGCCATGCTTTTGTCCCTATCGCTGTTAACGCCGGCAGCCGTGGGTGCGGAAGAAATGAAAATGGCTGTGACTACCTCTTTTGCCAATTCCGGGCTGGCAGAGGTGCTGTTGCCGCAAATTGAGGCAGATACCGGCATCACGGTGCAGCTGTTGATCGTTGGCACCGGACAGGCATTGAAATTGGGCGAAGCCGGGGATGTTGATGCGGTGCTGGTCCATGCCCGCGCAGCGGAAGAGGCCTTTGTGGCGGCAGGCCATGCCACCCATCGGCGAGAGATCATGTATAACGACTTCATCATCGTTGGCCCTTCGGAAGACCCGGCCAAGGCCGGGGCCGCGGAGACGGCTGCTGCGTCCCTTGCAGCGATTGCACAGGCCGAGGCGACATTTGTCAGCCGGGGCGATGACAGTGGCACGCATAAAACGGAAATGGCTCTGTGGAACGCTGCCGGTGTTGAACCCGTGGGCGACTGGTACAAGGCCGTCGGGGCAGGGATGGGCGCTGCGCTGAATACAGCGTCAGGGCTGAACGCCTATATCCTTTCGGATCGTGCCAGTTGGTTGAACTTCGGCAATAAAGGGGCTTTGGCACTTGTTTTCGAAGGGGATCCGGCGTTGTTCAATCAATACGCCTATCTCCCGGTAAACCCGGCCAACCATCCGCATGTGAAGGCCAGTGCCGCCGCCACTCTGGAAACCTGGTTGACCAGCGACACGGCCAAGGCGCTGATAGAAGGCTATACGATTGACGGGCAAAGACTTTTCACGTTCAACGCAGTACCTCAGTAGGCTCAGAAC
>JAOUMG010000266.1 GCA_029881635.1 Paracoccaceae bacterium
AAGCAACGCTGCCAAGGGGGCTGCCGCTGCACCCTCAGCCAGGTTGTGGGTGTCGCTAAAGTAAATTCGGATCGCTTCGGCGATCTCAGCCTCACTGACGGACAAGATGCGCGCGGCCCCTTTGGCATAGATATCAAAGGCTTCGTGCACGGGGATCCGCACAGCCATGCCATCGGCGAAGGTGTTTGCCGAGTTGGTTGAAATAAGGGAGCCTGCCGCTACCGAAAGCTTCGCTGTTGGTGCGTTTTCGGCGACCACACCGATGACCTCGGTCTTTAGCCCAAGCGCGTCGCGCGCGGTGATCACGCCGCAAATGCCCGATCCGCAGCCGATGGGCACGTAAACCGCATCGAGCGGTGGCGCCGCGCGGAAGAATTCGACCCCATAGGTGGCCACGCCGCGCAGTAGTTCGCGGTGAAAGGGGGGAACCGGAAAAAGACCTTCGGCCTCTGCGACCCGCATTGCCTCTTCTCGGGCGGCATCGAAATCATTGCCGAATTCGCGCAGGTCGGCACCGAAGGCGCGCATGGCGGCATTCTTTTCGACCGAGTTGCCTTTGGGTACGTAGATAACCGCCCGGAGCCCGGCAGCCGTAGCAGCCCGCGCCTGTGCCTGACCATGATTGCCGCGCGTGGCGGTGACGATGCCGGTGCAGTCGGGGTGGCTGCGCCTGAGCCAGTTGATGAAAGTGATGGCCCCGCGTACCTTGAATGCGCCGATGGGTCCGTGGTTTTCGTGCTTGACCCATACCTCGGCACCAGTGCGGGCCGCGAGCTGTGGCCAGGCGTATTGCGGGGTTGGGGACATATGCTGATGGACGAGTGCAGCGGCTGCGTCGAGATCGGACAAGGTGAATGACAATGGGTCCTCCGGTCAGGGGGTTGTGGGCGCAAGTGCGGGCAAGGCAATTCCGCAGGCCAATGCCGCATAAAAACCGTCAAGCTGGCTTTGATCGCCAAGGGAGCCCAATGCCTGCCGCGCGGCACTGGCCCGTGCACTTTGAACAGACGCATTGGCCAGATTGATGATGGCGTCGGCCAGGGTTTCGGCATCTGTAACTTCGGTTGCTGCCGACGCGTTCCTCAGCGCGGAATAGGCTGGGGCGGAATTGCTGACATGGGGGCCGTGCAGAATGGCCGAACCAAAGGCGGCCGGTTCGAAAGGCGTGTGCCCGCCATGATCGACCAGCGAGCCGCCGGTGAAACACATGCCGGCGCTGGCATACCACAGATCCATTTCGCCCATCGTGTCGGCGAGGTATACCTGAGTATCCGGTCCGGGCGCTTCACCCTTGGATCGCGTGGCAAAGTTCAGCCCGTGACGGGCGATCATACTGGCGATGTCGTTACTCCGCCGCGGATGACGCGGCGCGATGATCAACCTTAAATCCGGGATCAACTTTTTCGCCTGCACAAAAGCATGCAGGACAATGTTTTCTTCGCCCGGATGGGTGGAGGCCGCAAGCAACGTGTGGCTGCGCTCAAACGGCAGGGTGGCTTTGGCGGTGGCCGTCAACGGACCTGATTTGAGGTTGATGATCGGGCCGATGCGGTCGGAGGCAAGGCCAAGCGTGCGGAACCGTTCTTCGCTGGCTGGGTCCTGAGCAGATAGATAGCGGATAGCGCCAAGCATCCTGCGTGTCAGGCACGGGACATAGGACCAGTTGCGAAGGCTGGTGGCCGATAGCCTTGCACCGATGATAAAAACGGGGATGCCACTGCGTTGGCACGCCGCAAATCGTTCCGGCCAAAGTTCATTTTCCACCACGATGAGCGCCGACGGTTGCCAGTGCTTCAGGAACCGGCGAAGCACTCCCGGCAGGTCGAGCGGCGCCAGAGCAACGTCGATCTGGCCAATCCCCCAGCTTTCGGCCAATGCCTGACCGGTTTCGGTATTGGTGGTGAGAACAATCCGCAAATCAGGGGCGCGGGTTAGCAATGTATTGATGACACCGCGGGCGGAGGCCAGTTCACCGTTGGAGGCAGCGTGCAACCAGATCCTTGGTCCCGGCAGATTGGGACGATCTGCATAACCGAAACGCCCGGCCAGCGCCTTCGGCTTTGCCGCCCCAGTTAACCGTCGCCAGCCATGGCGAAGTATATAGAGACCGACAGCGATCCGGGCGATGAAGCGGTAGACTGACATTGCGTGCGAGACGGAGCCTGATTTCCTTCGTTCAGGGCAAAGGCATACCGCTTTCGTACGGGCGAGGCCAGCGGTGCGATGAAGGCGCAGATATCTGGCTATGCGCGGGTCTGGAAAATGAAAAAGCTGGATCTGCTGTCAGTTGCCGAGAATGGTGGGCAGGCGCAGACCTTTATCACGGGCGCAGTCGATGGCGATGTCGTAACCGGCATCTGCATGGCGCCAGACGCCCGAGGCAGGATCGTTCCAGAGCACCCTTTCGAGCCGTTTCGCGGCCTCGGGCGTGCCGTCAGCACAGATGACAACACCTGCATGCTGCGAATAGCCCATGCCGACACCGCCGCCATGGTGAAGCGAGACCCAGGTGGCACCGCTTGCCGTGTTGACAAGGGCGTTGAGCAAAGGCCAGTCGGAAATGGCGTCAGAGCCGTCCTTCATGGCTTCGGTTTCGCGGTTGGGCGAGGCGACGGAACCAGAATCTAGATGGTCGCGACCGATGACAACAGGGGCGGAAAGTTCGCCCGAGGCCACCATTTGGTTGAACTTGAGGCCGGCGCGGTGCCGGTCGCCCAGACCGATCCAGCAGATGCGGGCGGGCAGGCCCTGAAAGGCGATGCGATCGCGCGCCATGTCGAGCCAGGTATGCAGATGCGTGTTGTCCGGGAACAGTTCCTTCATGGCGGCATCGGTCTTGTAAATGTCCTCCGGGTCGCCCGAGAGCGCGCACCAACGGAAGGGACCGATCCCCTTGCAAAAGAGCGGACGGATATAGGCTGGCACGAAGCCCGGGAATGCGAAGGCGTTTTCCAGGCCTTCATCCTGCGCGACCTGACGGATATTGTTGCCATAGTCTAGCGTGGGTACACCCGCGTTCCAGAAATCGACCATCGCCGCGACATGGATTTTCATCGAGGCGCGGGCAGCCTTTTCGACGGCCTTGGGGTCGCTTTCCTGTTTTGCCCGCCAATCGCCGACTGTCCAGCCCTTGGGCAGATACCCGTGCAGCGGATCATGGGCCGAAGTCTGGTCTGTGACGATATCAGGACGGGGGCCACCTGCATTCATCCGGGTGACAAGTTCGGGGAAGATGTCGGCGGCATTGCCGAGCAGACCCACCGATTTCACCTCGCCCTTCTGCGTCCAGTCGGCGATTAGGTTCAGGGCCTCATCCAATGTATGAGCCTTGGCGTCCAGATATCTGGTGCGAATACGAAAATCGATCCGCGTCTCGTCGCATTCCACTGCCAGACAGCAGGCTCCGGCCATGACCGCGGCGAGCGGCTGGGCGCCGCCCATGCCGCCAAGGCCGCCGGTGAGGATCCACTTGCCTTTCAGGTCGCCGCCGTAATGCTGGCGACCGGCCTCGGCAAAGGTTTCAAACGTGCCCTGAACGATGCCTTGCGTGCCGATATAGATCCAGGACCCGGCGGTCATCTGGCCGTACATCATCAGGCCCTTTTTATCGAGCTCGTTGAAATGATCCCAATTCGCCCAATGTGGCACGAGGTTCGAATTGGCGATAAGAACGCGGGGGGCATCGGCGTGGGTGCGGATGACTGCGACCGGGCGGCCTGACTGGACGATCAGGGTTTCATCTGCCCCAAGATCCTTCAGTGTCGCAACGATACGGTCAAAATCGCCCCATGTGCGCGCGGCCCGGCCAATGCCGCCATAGACCACCAGTTCATGCGGATTTTCGGCCACGTCGGGGTGCAGGTTATTCATCAGCATCCGCAAGGGAGCCTCGGTCTGCCAGCTTTTCGCATTCAGTTCGGGGCCGGTGGGTGGAAAGATGTCGCGGGCGTTCTTGCGGTCATTCATAGCGGGCGTCCTTTGGTTAAGAGGCCGGTGTGTTCAAAGTGCTGGCAGGTCAAGACCTGCGGCGCGGGCGATGTCGCCGTTGGCGATGAGCCGGGCGGCGGCTTCGATATCGGGGGCGAGATAGCGATCATCGCCCAATGTCGCCACATCTTGCCGCAAACGGGTGATGGTGCGCGACAGCGGGGCGCTGGTTTGCAGGGGCGCGCGGAATTCGATCCCTTGCGCGGCGCAAAGCAGCTCCACCCCAAGAATCCGGTCGAGGTTTTCGACCATCCTGCCCAGACGGCGAGCCCCATGTGCGGCCATCGAGACGTGATCTTCCTGATTGGCGCTGGTGGGCGTGCTGTCGGTCACGCAGGGCATGGCGATGTGCTTGTTCTCGGACATGAGGGCGGCGGTTGTCACTTCGGCGATCATGTAGCCGGAGTTGAGGCCGGGATTCGGTGTGAGAAACGGCGGCAGGTCATGGCTGAGTGTGGGATCTACCATTAGCGCTACGCGGCGCTGGGCGATGGCGCCGATTTCGGCCAACGCCAGCGCGATCATGTCGGCGGCAAAA
>JAOUMG010000267.1 GCA_029881635.1 Paracoccaceae bacterium
TTCGGCCAACATGAAACGCATTTCATCGTAATAGGCACTGGCATCGGCCTCGGTCGAGAAATAGCCACCCTTCCAGCCCCAGTAGGCCCAGGCCCCGGCGAGGCGGTCAAACACCTGCTTGGCGGAGCTTTCGCCCGTTGTCCGTTTGTCCTTGGGTAGTTTTGCCAGCGCGTCTTCGTCTGGAACCGAGCGCCACAGAAACTCGGGAACATCTTTTTCGCGTACCTTTTTCAGGTGGACGGCGATCCCCGCCTTACGAAAATACTTCTGCGCCAACACATCCGACGCAACCTGGCTCCAACCTGCCGGAATCTCGACGCTATCATTGCGAAACACGACTTTTCCGTCGGGATTTCGGATTTCTGACACCGTCGTCGAAAACTCGATGTCGGCGTATGCACCAGCACCTGCCTTGGTGAATTTACGTTCGATTTTCATAACTGCCCCGTGTTTTTATCGTCTTCATGTTTTGCAACAGATCCTCTTGGGAACCTTGGTTGCCGCGCCGTGTTGCTGCCTGAACA
This sequence comes from Paracoccaceae bacterium, assembly GCA_029881635.1. GTDB lineage: Bacteria > Pseudomonadota > Alphaproteobacteria > Rhodobacterales > Rhodobacteraceae > Albidovulum. The sequence goes on from JAOUMG010000267.1 coordinate 525, forward strand.
GAAGACGAAAATATATCTGACCGTACCCAACGGATGCGCCCGCAAGGCCGTTGCCGCATCATGATGCGATCAATCCAGATATTTCTTGTTCCCCGTCGTGCTGACCACTAAATCTAGTAGCCCGTCCGTCAGCCCATACAAACTGACGTATTTTGTCCCCTCCGGTCAACAGGTTTTTGACAGTTTTTTTACCCATTTTGGGTTGACCTCGGGCGTTAACCAAAAATGGCGCTCGCACGGCCTGATTCACTCACAGTCACGCGATGATCACGGCAACTTGATTTATCCAAGAACTCAGCCAAGTTGGCCGGTGCCGTTGAGGCATTGCTTCAATCTTTTCCACAGCAACGTCTGTCTGGGTATCTGCAATGCAACGGGGATGAAAAAATTTTGCGGCCAGCAAAAGGCTGGCAGAATTGAGTGGCTTTACCGAAAAGGAGAGTGGTCGGGGCGATAGGATTCGAACCTACGACCTACGGTTCCCAAAACCGCCGCGCTACCAGACTGCGCTACGCCCCGACGCCCCGTCTCTAGCGACTGTTTGGACGGAGGAAAAGACCTTATTGACGTTTCAGGGTTCCGAGCATGGCCAAAGTGCGATGCTTTGATCCAGCGCCGGATGGCGCATTTCAGCATCGGCGCCCAACCCCAGAACATCGGCAAGGCCACCGTTAATTTCCAGCACCATCAGCGTATCAATCGGCCCGGCGATCGGGGTCAGATCACCTGGCACGGCATCAGGATGCACCTGGCCCACAAGCCCATCTGCCTTAATAAAAATCAAATCGAGTGGGATCAGCGTGTTTTTCATCCAGAAAGATACCGGTTGCGGATAATGATAGACGAAAAGCATGCCGGAAAAGCGGGCGAGGTATTCGCGAAACATCAAACCGCGCGCGCGTTCTTCTACTGTGTCGACAATCTCAACGGCGAATCGCGCCTGGCCACCCGGCCACCGGAATTCCACCGCATCTGGTGAACATTCTGCACTGGCTGCCCCCGACGCGAATAATACCGCTGCAGCGGTTCGCCACATTTAAGGTTTATCCCGAAGCGCTGATTCCCATGATGCCACTTGGGCCGCCATACGGCCCCGCTTTCCATCAATTACGCGCAGGCACACGGCCTCACCTGGCTGCAAATCAGCAAAGCCGGAACGGCGAAGCACCTCGACATGTACGAAGATGTCTTCCTCGCGGCTATAGACATTGGCAAAGCCAAAGCCCTTGACCTTGTCAAACCACTTTACCCGGGCGGGTTCCAGCGGCAGTGCAGCAATCGCGGCCGCATCGCTTTCGCCCAGATCTTCGATATGGGAATAATCCTCGCCTTCGGGCGCATGGATTTCAATCACCTCGATGGCCTGCGCCCCACGCGCGGTTTTCTGGACCAATACGGCGATGCGCGCATTGTCAGCGACGGAGCTCTGGCCGAAATTCCGCAAAACATTGGCGTGTAAAAGAATATCGCCGCCGGTTTCATCGGCGACAATAAAGCCAAAGCCTTTTGCCGGGTCGAACCACTTCACACGGCCCAGTACCTTGTGCGGAGCAGAATCTTGGTCTGTCATGTTCTTAAGGTATTCCTAACCGTCCCCAGTTAACAGATGATACAAACCCAAATATTGACACATGCATATAGCAACAACGCCTTACCACGACCCTGATGCGTGCCAGCCTTACAACAACCTTACGAGTTCCGCTACAGAGACCAAAAAAATCTTACAGATATCTGCGCCAATCTTACTCAACACTCACGGATTCAACCGGGCTATTTCCCACCCTGTTTCGGCGTTCTCGCGGGTCCATTTGAAGCGGTCGTGCAAGCGAAATGGACCATCCGACCAAAACTCGATTTCCGTCGGGTATATTCTTATACCCCCCCAAAAGGGTGGTCGGCTAGGTGCATTTGCGTGTTTTGCCGAAATTTTTGCAACCTCTGCCAGAAGCGCCGCCCGTGACTTGAGTGGTTGTGACTGTCGCGAAGCCCACGCCCCAAGCCTGCTTTGCAGCGACCGGGACGCATAATAGGCATCCGCCTTTGGCCCATCTTCGCGGCTGGTAAGGCCCCGGACCCTGATCTGGCGGCGAAGCGATTTCCAATGAAGAACGAACGCGGCCTTACCGCTCGCTGAAATCTCTTGTCCCTTGGCAGAGCCGTAGTTGGTATAAAAGACGAAGGCATCTGCTTCGATCTCTTTCAACAGCACCATACGCGTGTTCGGCATTCCGTCGGCGTCAACGGTCGCAAGCGCTATCGCATTGGGGTCGTTGATCTCTGACTTTTCGGCCTCGGCCAGCCAGTTTCTGGCAATTTCGAACGGATCGTCCCCTGCGAAAATTCCGGTTCGGTTGGCCATGGTGATATTCCCTTAAGTAAGTTCGGTACTCGCGAAGTGATACATCCCTGCCTGAACCAGTTCACCGGCAGCTGGCCATCGGAACCGGTTCTGTTCGGACAGCTGCCCTTGATGCGGCTATGAACATGGCCTAATGCTTTTGCACTCGATAAAAACGGTGTGGGGACAGATATGCCAACCAAATTGATGGCAGGCAAGCGTGGCCTGATTATGGGGCTTGCGAATGACAAGTCGATTGCCTGGGGCATAGCCAAGGCCTGCGCCGAACATGGGGCTGAAATGGCCTTTTCCTATCAGGGCGAAGCGCTGAAAAAACGCGTGGGGCCCTTGGCCGCCTCGATCGGGGTAACCGAACTGGTTGAATGTGATGTTGCCGATGCGGCATCGCTCGATGCGCTTTTCGCGCATCTTCAGAAGGTTTGGGGCAAGTTGGACTTCGTCGTTCATGCCATTGGATTTTCTGATAAAAATGAGCTTCGCGGGCGGTATGTCGATACCGGGATCGACAATTTTCGTATGACGATGGATATCTCGGTCTATTCCTTCACCGCTGTCTGCCAGCGCGCGGCTGCGATGATGACCGATGGGGGATCTTTGCTGACGCTGACCTATTACGGGGCCGAACGCGTCATGCCACATTATAACGTCATGGGTGTGGCCAAAGCGGCCTTGGAAGCATCCGTGCGCTATATCGCAGAAGACCTTGGCAAAGACGGCATCCGCTGCAACGCCATTTCCGCCGGACCGATCAAGACGCTGGCCGCCTCGGGTATCGGTGATTTCCGCTATATCCTGAAATGGAATGAGCTGAATTCGCCGCTAAGGCGCAATGTCAATCAGGATGAGGTCGGCAAATCGGCGCTTTATCTTCTTTCTGACCTCGGGTCGGGTGTGACGGGTGAAGTTCACCATGTCGATGCGGGCTATCACGTCGTCGGCATGAAGGCGGTCGATGCGCCCGATATCGACGTCGTGACAGGCCGTAAGGAGGACTGAGAGATGAGTGACCGTTTGCCGCACGAAAAGGGCTTTCATGTTTCCTGGGACCAGATCCACCGCGACTCGCGTGCGTTGGCATGGCGCCTGGACGGTCAGGGGCCGGACAACGGTGCCTGGAAAGCCGTGGTGGCGATTACCCGCGGCGGAATGGCCCCCGCGATGATCGTCAGCCGTGAACTGGATATTCGTGTGGTGGATACTATTTCGGTCAAATCCTATAGCCATCAGGATCAGTCGAAACCGCGTCTTATCAAAGAACCTCAGGCCTCGATCATGGGCAAGGATGGCGAGGGTGTGCTGATCGTCGATGATCTTGTCGATACGGGAAAAACTCTCGAACTGGTGCGTAATCTCTATCCAAAGGCCCATTTCGCGACGGTCTATGCCAAGCCGGAAGGCCGCGCGATGGTGGATACGTTTATCACCGAGGTCAGTCAGGATACCTGGATTTTCTTCCCGTGGGATATGGCGCTTCAATATGTGCAGCCCTATCGCGGTGTGGATTGAGCGCCCCCAACGATGAAGTCGAAATACCTCTGGCGGGCGTATTTGCACTTTACTGAAATCAGTTGAAAAAGGTGAACCGGCGATGACGCTTCCGCTCAACCCCGCAATGGCCGCGACGTTCCC
>JAOUMG010000268.1 GCA_029881635.1 Paracoccaceae bacterium
ACGGTGATGCGGATTATTGGCGGGCTTGAACAGCAAAGCAGCGGCCAGATTTTCCTGGAGGGCGACCTTCTGGGCAAGCCGGACCGGCGGCGAGGCATGGTATTTCAGTCATACTCGTCGTTTCCCTGGCTGACAGTGCGCCAGAACATAGCCTTTGGGCTGCGTTACCGGAGCGATATTTCCGCGGCCGAAAAACACGATATCACGGAACATTACCTCGAATTGGTCGGCCTCGGTCAGTTTGGTGATTTCTTTACCAACAGGATTTCAGGTGGGATGCGCCAGCGTGTTGCCATTGCCCGTACGCTGGCTGCAGCCCCCGATCTGTTGTTGATGGATGAACCTTTCGGCGCGCTTGATGCGCTGACACGGGAATTTCTGCAGATGCAGCTGCTGGAAATCAATGCCCGTGAAAACAAGACAACCATTTTCGTCACGCATGACGTGGAAGAGGCGGTGCTGATGGCCCACCGCATTTTCATCTTTTCCGCCAGACCCGCGCGCATCATCGAAGAGATCGATGTTACAAAGATCATTCCCTTGGCGGATCGGGCCAAGGGTGCCAAGGAATCCGAAGCATTTTTTACACTGCGAAACCGTATCCTGAAAATCCTGCGCGATGAGTACCGTCGCGTGGCAGAGCTTGAGGAAAATTCAGCGTGACAATGGATTTCACCGGCAAACACGTCGTCATCACCGGCGCCAATCGTGGCATTGGCCTTGGCGTTGCGGAAGGTTTCTTGAAGTCGGGTGCCCGTGTTTCCATTGCCGGTCTGGAAGAAGAAACCCGGCAAGTCGCCTCGGATCTGGGAAAGCGCTTCGGGACGACCGTCGCCGGGTTTGTGCTCGATATTTCCGAGCTCGCACAGGTGGAAGGTTTCGCCAGTGCCGTCGATGCCCCGGACATCCTTATCAATAATGCTGGGCTGGAATACATCACCCCCCTAAACGATCCCGCCCCGAGCGTGGACGACATGTTTCGCAACATCATGCTGATCAATGTTGTGGGTACATTTTCGGTTTGCCGCAAACTGGTTGGCCGGATGCCTGATGGTGGGCGCATCGTCAACACGGCCTCCATGTGGGGCAAGACTGCGGTGGCAGAATACAGCGCCTACTGCGCTTCAAAACACGCGATCATCGGCCTGACGCGCAGCCTTGCGCAGGAACTTGCGCCGCGCAACATTTCCGTCAATGCGGTCTGTCCGGGTTGGGTGCGAACGGCTGCTTCAATGCGGACATTGGCGCATATGGCCGCACGGTCGGGCCGGTCAGAGACGGAACTGCTGTCCGAGATTGTCGGTGCACAGGCATTGGGCGGATTGATGGAACCTTCGGATATGGCCGACATCTACCTGTTTCTCGCCTCAGACGCCGCCCGCAATATCACCGGGCAGGCCTATACGGTTGATCGCGGGGAACTGATGCAATGACACAGGAACTGGCCGGCAAGACCGCCCTTGTCACTGGCGCAGCCAGCGGCATCGGGGCGGCTACTGCTGCCGAACTCGCCCGCGCCGGGGCGCTGGTTGTTCTGGCCGATATCGCCCCGCCTGACAGGACCATGGCCGATATCAAGGCTGCTGGTGGCGTTGCCAAGGCCGTGGTCTGCGATGTGTCTTACGAGACGAGCGTTGAAGAACTGTTTGAGGCCGTCGCAGATTGGCATGGCCGCCTTGACATCGCCGTAAATTGCGCTGGCATCTTGCGCGAGGGTCGCCTGCTTGACGCGCCGGTCGCGGATTTCGACAGGATTATCGCGGTCAATCTGCGGGGCACCTACCTGATCGGGCGGGGCGCAATCAGGTTGATGACCGCATCGGAACGCGCCGCCGGCGACACTGGACGCATGATCAATATCGCCTCTGAACTGGCTTATCTGGGGCGCGAAGAATTCTCGGCCTATTGCGCCACGAAAGCGGGTGTGCTGGGCCTGACCCGATCCTGGGCGCGGGAATTTGCGCCAGGCATTCTGGTGAACGCGGTGGCGCCCGGTCCGATCGACACACCGATGCTTGGGCTTGACTCCATGTCGCCCGAATGGCGTGACAAGGAAGGCGATGTGCCCTTGGGCAGGGTCGGGACACCCGCAGAGATCGCCGGAACCATCCGTTATCTTGCCGGGCCTGCCGCCAGCTACATGACCGGCCAAACCATCAGCCCCAATGGTGGGGCCGTGATGCTGTAACGTCCATCTGTAAGGAGAGATCCCATGATCCAACGTCCTGTTCCCTGGCCCGGCAATGCCAAAGTCGCCGTTGCGATCACCCTTGATATGGATGCCGACAGTCTGGTTCACGTCGATCATCCGACGGATTCAATCAACCGCGTCTCAACCATGTCGATGTTGCGTTATGGCCCCGAAGTGGGCATCCCGCGCATCCTGGAGACCTATCGCCGCTTTGGCTTGAAACAGAGTTTCTTTATCCCCGGCTGGTGCATTGAAACCTATCCCGATACCGTCGAGGCCATTGTAAAGGATGGCCATGAGGTAGGTTTTCACGGCTATATTCACGAAGCCCCGAATGCCCTGTCGCGTGACGAGGAGCATTACTGGATGCGCCGGTCAATCGACGTCATCGTCAAACATACCGGCAAGCGCCCACGCGGCAACCGGTCGCCCCTTTACAACTATTCACAGCACACCACCGATCTGCTGATCGAAGAAGGATTCAAATACGATAGTTCATTGATGGGCGACGATATTCCCTATATTCTGAAAACTGAAAAAGGCCAGCTTGTAGAGTTGCCAACCAGCTGGGCGCTGGACGACTGGCCGCCCTATGTCCATTCCATCGACCTCAATTACATGTTCCAGATCATGGCACCCGAACGGGCCATGGAAAGCTTCATGGCGGAATTTCACGCCGCACGCGCCACGGGTGGCGGGCTATGGGTGGCCACGTGGCATCCCTTCGTGACCGGGCGTCTTTCCCGCTGGATTCGGGTCGAAAAGATGATTGAAGAGATGATGGCACTGGGCGATGTCTGGTTCGCCTCAATGGAGGAGATCGCCGCCCATATCGACAAGGTTACTGCCAGCGGTGAATACCAGCCGCGTGTTGATCACTTGCCTTACTACGCAAAACTGCCGACGCCGGATCCGATCCCATCCGTCATGAAACGCTAAGGCGGGCGGCGCTAATCCGCCCGTGACTGGTGTTCCGCCAGTAGCCGTTCGAACATTTCCAGCGGGCGACCGATCTGGGCCCCGACCGACAAGACGCATTCAAAGGCCGAACTGTATTCGGTGACATCCGGCAGAACCGGACGCATCTGGCCCGATACCACCCAATGTTTGGCCACCTGAATCGGCAGATGCCCCAGATATTTCCCTGACAGGATGAAGGCAGCCACCCCCTCCATCGAGGCACAGCTCGCAGTGCTTTTTGTCGGGCGGAAGGTGCCGAGATTGAGCGTGCCTCCATAATAGCTCCGCGCTGCGTAATCGTAGGACTCGGCCTCTTTCAGAGTTGTTTCTTTGTCGGGTTTGCCGAATAACGGGTGTGACCTGCCGCAAAACAATATCTGGCGTTCGGTAAAAAGCGGCACGTAGCGCAGCCCCGGCGCGTGGTTGGGAAAGGTGTGAATGCCTGCATGGAGCTGCTGGTCCAGAACATTGCGCTCGATCTCCAGCGGGCCCTGATTTTCAAGCACCAGCGTAACCATCGGCATCGCTTCGCGCACCCGCTCCAGCAATTTGTCTATCTGGAAATCAGGGCTGCCGACCAGCGCATCGGCCAAGGCCAGCCGCAATTCGCCGGTCAGAGATCCGCGGCGTTTGTTCACCTGTTCGGCAAACCTGTCGCAACCGCGAAAAAGTTCGTTGGCCGCATCATAGATCGCGTGGCCGTCTTCGGTCAGTGAAAACCCTGCCCGTCCGCGACGACAAAGCCGGAGCCCCAGCCGCGCCTCCAGATCCGCCATCTGGGTGCTGATCGTCGACTGGCTGACATTGAGCACGAACTGGGCGGCAGAAAAGCCGCCGGCATCCGTGATCGCCTTGAAAACCCGAAGAAGGTGAAGATCGGGACTCGATACAGAGGTGAGCATGGGCGTTCTCGCTACTGGGGTCGATGTGTCATTGGTTATTTTACCATGTTACGAGGCAACGGCACAGGTCAATGTCTCTAAGTGATTGATTATTTGGGATGCTTATCCGTGACAGATTTCAGATCGCCCTCCACCCCAGACATGATGGCCCCGCGCTACACCGAAATCGCAACTTTCCTGCGAACGCCGCTGGCGCAGTCCCTGAACGAGGTTGATATCGGGCTTGTCGGCATACCCTATGACGGCGCCCTGACAAATCGGCCCGGTGCCCGCCACGGCCCGCGCGAAGTGCGCAACCAATCGTCACTGACGCGCGCAATCAATCATGCCACGCTGGTCAACCCGTTCGAACTGGCGCGAATTGCCGATGTGGGTGACGTTCATTTTTCAAGCGTGTTCAACATCGAAGACACGCACCGCGAAATCACCGATTT
>JAOUMG010000269.1 GCA_029881635.1 Paracoccaceae bacterium
TCGAGGTGCCCGGCGTGATCGGCAGGATGTTGATCATCGCCTTGCCCTTGGCATTACGCCCCGCCAGTGGCAAGCGCCAAGTCTTCAGCTTGAAGACCACGCCATCTGTGGTGAAGAACAGAAGCTGGGTATGGGTATTGGCGACGAAAAGGTTGGTGACAACGTCATCTTCCTTGGTTGCCATCGAGGCGAGTCCCTTGCCGCCGCGCCTTTGCGCCCGGAAATCTGCCAGCGGGGTGCGCTTGATATAGCCGCCCGAGGTGATCGTTACGACCATATCCTCGCGCTCGATCAGATCCTCGTCTTCCATGTCGCCAGCCCAGTCGACAATCTCGGTGCGGCGGGGAACGGCGAAGGCATCGCGGACTTCGCGCAATTCATCGGAAATGATCGCCATGATCCTTTCGCGCGACCCGAGGATCTCCAGGTAGTCGCGGATCTTGGCGGCAAGGTCCTGCAATTCGTCCGTGACTTCCTTGACCCCAAGTGCGGTCAACCGCTGCAGCCGTAGATCAAGAATGGCACGCGCCTGAATTTCCGACAGGTTATAGGTGCCGTCTTCGTTGACGGGATGGGTGGGGTCATCGATCAGCTTGATATATTCGATGATGTCCCCGGCGGGCCAGCGGCGCGTCATCAGCTTTTCGCGGGCTTCGGCGGCATCGGCCGATCCGCGAATGGTGCGGACAACTTCATCGACATTCGAGACCGCGACGGCAAGACCGCATAGAACATGGCTCCGTTCGCGGGCCTTGCGCAGTTCAAATGCGGTGCGTCGTGCGACAACTTCTTCGCGGAAGGTAATGAAATAGCTAAGGAAATCGCGCAGCATCAGCTGTTCTGGGCGACCACCGTTCAGCGCCAGCATGTTGCAGCCAAAGGATGTTTGCATCGGCGTGAACCGGAAGAGCTGATTCAGCACCACCTCGGGGGTTGCGTCGCGTTTCAGTTCGACCACGACACGCACACCCACCCGGTCGGATTCGTCCTGCACATGGGCGATGCCTTCGATCCGCTTGTCACGGGCCGCTTCGGCGATGCGCTCGATCATCGTCGATTTGTTCACCTGATAGGGGATCTCATCGATGATGATGGCATAGCGTTCCTTGCGGATTTCTTCGATCCGGGTCTTGGAGCGGATGACCACAGACCCGCGCCCTTCGAGGTAGGCCTTGCGCGCACCCGACCGGCCCAGGATGATCCCGCCAGTGGGGAAATCGGGGGCTGGAACGATATCGATCAGCGCCTCTGACGACATATCTGGGTTATCAATCAGCGCCAGCGTTGCATCGATAACCTCGCCCAGGTTATGGGGCGGAATGTTGGTTGCCATGCCGACGGCGATGCCGCCTGCGCCATTGACCAGCATGTTGGGATAGCGCGCGGGCAGTACCGTTGGTTCGCGGTCCTTACCGTCATAATTGTCTTGAAAATCAACCGTATCCTTTTCGATATCGGCCAGCAGGGCAGCGGCGGGTTTGTCCATCCGAACTTCGGTGTAGCGCATGGCGGCGGCGTTATCGCCGTCCATCGAGCCGAAGTTGCCCTGACCGTCCAGAAGCGGCAGCGACATCGAGAAATCCTGCGCCATCCGCACCAGCGCATCATAGATCGCGGCATCGCCATGCGGGTGGTACTTGCCCATCACATCGCCGACGGGGCGGGCCGACTTGCGGTAGGATTTGTCGTGGGTATTACCGGTTTCGTGCATCGCGTAAAGGATGCGCCGGTGCACCGGTTTCAGCCCGTCACGCAAATCGGGAATGGCGCGACTGACAATCACGCTCATCGCGTAATCGAGATAGGCGGTTTTCATCTCGTCCGCGATGGAAACGGACGGCCCGTCATGGGCCATCCGGTGCGGTAATTCGTCAGCGTTTTCGGGGGGTTCCGGCGTGTCGGTCACTGGGGGCTCGGCCTTCTTGTTTTTCGCTAGATATTGTTGGGCTTAGTATAGCCTATCCCAAGTCTGGTGTGCAATGGCCGCAAGGACATCGATGCAACCCGGTAACACAATGATAACATATTGTTTTCACACGAAACAAACGCGACTCAGCTACACTGGTCTCAGAAAGGCACATTCGGAGGCGACAATGCGCGCAGACGGACCGGGGGCCGAGACCGAGCTGATGCTGCGGGGATACGGCCTGACAACGGCTGAACTTTACTACCGGATGCCGGATTACCGGCATGTTCTCAACAGCTTTATCTGGCAGGAATACGACCTTGCGCCAGACTACCCTGAGCTCTTCAAATTCATCGAATTCTGGCAAGACAGCATCGAAGGCCCGCTGCATTCGGTACGCTTTTGCCACCGCAAACTGATCGGTCCCGGCGACTGGCGCAACGTTGTGGGTGAGTTCCGCATCCATTGATCCGGCCCGTCCCGCAGCCGTCGGTCTTGCGTCCCGCCGCCGTCGGGTATGCGTCGGGCATCTGTCCCGACATTTGTCGGGACAAGCCTTTGCGCCCGCGTGCCGTATTCTGCCCGATACTCTGCCCTTGCGGCCCGACCCGGCCACCGCCAGAATGGGCGCGTTCACCGCAGCGGAGAGGGTATATGAAAGCGCGCGTCAAATGGGTCGAGGACCGTAGCTTTACCGGCGGGGTCGAGGCAGGCCACCAGATCGCCTTTGGCAACGCCCATGGCGACAGCCTGAAGCCGGGGCCAAGCCCGATGGAGCTGATGCTGATCGGCACCGGCGGCTGTTCGGCCTATGACGTGGTTCATATCCTCGAAAAGGGCCGCCAGCCGGTGGAAAGCTGCGTTGTCGAGCTTGATGCCGACCGGGCCGAGACCGAACCCAAGGTCTTTACCCGCATCCATATGCATTTCATCGTCAAGGGCAGGGGGCTCGACCCCTCCAAAGTCGAGCGGGCCATCAACCTGTCAGTCGAGAAATACTGCTCGGCCTCGGCGATGATGGCCAAGACGGCAGTGGTGACACATGGGTTTGAGGTGGTGGATAACGGCGTTTAGTGAGGGAAGGGCCCGAGCCCAAAGTGAAGAGTGCTGCATCTCGCTAGAATGTTGGCTTAGCGCCAACTTCTCTTCCAACCGAAGCCTATCACCCAGAGTGTGGTCGCATATGCGAGGGTTACTGGTATCTCGCTTGCGAAACCGTCTATCTGAAACAGCTTTTTGAAGGGAAAGCTCGCGAATAACGACAACCCCAGGAGCATTCCGAGAGACCAGTTTTTGTCTGGTATTCTATGAATGACTATAGGCGCTGAAATTGCGGCAATGAGGCCGAACAGTAGCGTAGCTTGTGAGTATCTTAGGCCGATTGGTACTGCGAAAACCACCACGCCAAAAACAGCAGCAAGAACTCCCAACCCGTACTTATTCATGCAACTATCCCAAGTTTCCTATTTGGGTTGCTACTCGGAACAGCTGACATTGGCAACAGGCGCAGCTAATGCTCACTTTGTCCGCATAGCAGACGTTCTTCCACCCAAGCCGGACTACGCGTCAACTGGGCGGTCTAGAGCCGCCCAAGCAACCTCAGATAGCCCAGTGCGGCGATTGTGGGGGCATCCTTGATCTGGCCTGCCCCGATCATCGCGATGATGTCGTCCAGGCTGAAGGCGTCGGAGATCATGCCCTGTTCCTCGACCTCCCGGTTCACGGGGCCTGGGGAGAGGTCGGTTGCGACAAAGGCGTGGTAGCCCTGGTTGATCAGACCGCAGGCCTGATGGAAATGGCCCAGCAGGTCCATGGAGCCGGCGCGTAGCCCGGTTTCCTCGGCCAGTTCGCCATGCGCCACCTCAACCGGCGCGGCCCCGCGTTCGGGTGGCCAGCCGCCTTGCGGCAGTTCCCAGAACCTGCGCCCGACCGGATAGCGGAATTGCTCGACCAGCTGGATCTTGCCATCGGCATGGATGGGAATGACCAGCACGAAATCGGGTTTGTCGACGACGCCGTAAATGCTTTCATGCCCATCGGCAAAGCGCACCTTATCTTCGCGGACCGACATCCATTTATTCGCATATGCAATGCGGGTGGCGAGAGTGGTGATCTCGGGCGCTGTCATGGTGAAACCTTGCTGTTGAGGGGCACCGACAGGCTAGGGCTTCGGGGGCAGGTTCGCAACGGCCCGCCCCGCGAAATGGATGGAAACTCGCCCAGCACAAAGCGAGAAGTTTCATGCTTTCATAGGTTTGAGAACCGGTTCACAGTGAAAACTCAGCTCGCGCGTGACTGACGCTTTCTTTCATGTGGGTCGAGATGGCGCTTTCTCAGGCGCACGATCTTGGGCGTGACCTCGACCAGTTCGTCATCGTCTACATAGGCGATGGCTTCTTCCAGGCTCATCCGGACCGGCGTTGTCAGGCGTACCGCCTCATCCGTGCCCGATGCCCGCACGTTGGTCAGTTTCTTGCCCTTGAGCGGGTTCACTTCAAGATCATTGTCGCGGCTGTGTTCGCCGATGATCATGCCCTCATAAACCGCTTCCTGCGCGCCGATGAACATCTTGCCGCGG
>JAOUMG010000271.1 GCA_029881635.1 Paracoccaceae bacterium
ATCCAGACAAGTGCGGCCGAAATTGCGATCCCCCCCAGCAGAACTGCCCCGACGCGCTTCATGCCCTGCGCCTCGGCTGTTGGCTAATGTTGTAAACGTGGTTCATGGTCGTCTCCTCCCGGCCTCAGCCTAGAGGGGAATGTTGTCATGTTTCTTCCAGGGATTGGACAGTCTTTTGCCACGCAAGGACGCAAAAGCCCGCGCAACGCGCTTGCGTGTCGATCTTGGCGCGATCACCTCGTCGATAAATCCCTTTTCGGCGGCAACAAAGGGATTGGCGAAACGGTCTTCGTAATCCTTGGTTCGCGCCGTGATCTTGTCCTTGTCGTCAAGCTCCGAACGATAGAGGATTTCTGTCGCCCCCTTGGCGCCCATCACGGCAATTTCAGCCGTCGGCCATGCATAATTGAAATCACCGCGCAGATGTTTGGAGGCCATGACGTCATAGGCGCCGCCATAGGCCTTGCGGGTGATCACCGTCACCTTCGGCACGGTTGCCTCGCCATAGGCAAAGAGCAGTTTGGCGCCATGTTTGATCACGCCGCCATATTCCTGGCTGGTCCCCGGCAGGAAGCCCGGCACGTCGACCAGCGTCAGGATCGGAATTTCAAAGGCATCGCAAAAACGCACGAACCGCGCCGCCTTGCGCGAACTGTCGATATCGAGGCACCCCGCCAGTACCAGCGGCTGGTTTGCCACCACGCCAACGCTCTGACCCTCCAACCGGATGAAACCGGTAATGATATTGCCGGCAAAGTCCCTCTGGATTTCGTAGAAATCACCTTCGTCAGCGATCTTCAGGATCAGCTCCTTCATGTCATAGGGCTGGTTCGGGTTGTCCGGGATCAGGGTATCAAGGCTTTCCTCAATCCGCGCCACATCGTCAAAGAAAGGCCGGGTTGGGGCGCGGTCGCGGTTGTTCATCGGCAGAAAGTCAATCAGGCGGCGGGTTTCAAACAGCGCCTCGACATCGTTTTCAAACGCCCCGTCCGCCACGCTTGATTTCTTGGTATGGGTCGAGGCCCCGCCCAACTGCTCAGCGGTTACCACCTCATTGGTGACGGTCTTGACCACATCTGGACCGGTCACAAACATGTAGGACGTATCCTTGACCATGAAAATGAAGTCGGTCATCGCCGGGCTATAGACAGCCCCACCCGCACAGGGGCCCATGATCAGCGAAATCTGTGGCACCACGCCGCTGGCCATGATGTTGCGCTGGAATACTTCCGCGTAACCGGCGAGACTGGCCACTCCTTCTTGAATGCGTGCGCCGCCGGAATCGTTGATCCCGATCACCGGCGCGCCGTTTTGCATCGCCATATCCATGATCTTGCAGATCTTCTGGGCGTGGGTTTCTGAAAGCGAACCGCCAAAGACGGTAAAATCCTGAGAAAACACATAGACCATCCGGCCATTGACCGTGCCCCAGCCGGTCACAACGCCGTCACCTGCCGGGCGATCCTTTTCCATGCCGAAATCGGTGCAGCGGTGGGCGACGAACATGTCGAATTCCTCGAACGACCCTTCGTCGAGCAGCAATTCTACCCGTTCGCGTGCCGTAAGCTTGCCGCGCGCATGCTGCGCATCGACCCGGCGCTGACCACCCCCCAAACGGGCAGCGGCGCGACGGCTTTCCAGTTCACCCAGAATATCCTTCATGGCGTCCCCCTGATTTTATGGCTGCAAACTAGCCGTCCCTGCCCCGCGCGGAAAGTGTTTTTCCGAAAATTTGCAACTTTTCCGCAATGACCCGTCTGCTAATTGCAAATTTGCTAACTCTACTTTCAGCAGTCGGCCTTGAAAACCTTGCTCAATCAACCTTGGGATGAGACACTCATTGCATTTACAGGGAGGCATTTCAATGAAACTCACCACTTGGAACGCTGAATGGATGGATACCTACTGGGGCGTCATCTCGGGCACATACGCGCCGGGGCAGAACATCTTTCCGCACAAGGCCCCCACGATGGCCAAGGCAGCCGCCAAGCTCGAGGCGCAGGTCGCGCTGATCAACCGCATCGCACCCGATATCCTCTTTCTCTGCGAGGCTGTGAAGGGTGTGGCCGAAATGGCCGCCTTCACCGCCGCAAACCTGCAAGACTACGATCTCGTCACCCGCCCCGCCAATGACGACTACGCAACCGAAGGCCGTCAATGGCAGTGGTTCCTGATCCGCAAACCCTTGGCCGACCAACTGGAACCAGACCTCTTGCCTATTGCAACGTGGCAGGCATTCGCCGCATCCGCCTCGCCCTCGGTCGATCCGGATGGCAAATGGTCGGTCTCCATCCCGCGTTTGCGTGATTTTGGCGATATTGAGGATGTCCCGGTTTCAGAGCGATCAAAGCATGAATTTTTTCGCCACCCGCAGGTGCTGCGCTTTCGCTTTGGCGGCGGCTCACACGAAGTGATCGGCGCCCATCTGAAAAGTAAGCACACCAGCGACGCCCCCCGCAAACGCCGTGACGACGAAAGTTTCGAAGATTATGCCAAACTCAAGAAGGTTCGCCGTTATCTGGCCAATTCGCATGCCGCGCGCGTCAAGCTTTCGTCTGAGGCGTCAAACGTCCGCGCCTATATCGATCAGCGATTTGAACAGGACGCCGATCCGTCGATCTTTGTCCTCGGCGATCTGAATGACGGGCCCGGCAAAGAGATCATGGAGCGCGAATACCTCTTGCACGATCTTATTTCCAACCTTCAGGGCGAAGTGTTTTTTGCCCAGAAGTTCCTCAACCACGCCCTTTTCGATCAGCCGCAGAACCTGCGCTGGACCGCCCAGTTCGCCGATCCGCTGGACCCGGCGCGGTCTGACAAGATCCTTCTTGACCATATTATGTTCACGCAAGCGCTGACCCATTCCGGAACCAGCCCCCTGTGGGTCGAACCCAATGCAGGGCGCGTCGAACATCTGGCCTTTGAAGAGATCGAGGCGCAGTTTGGCAAGGGCATGGCCTCTGATCACCGACCGGTATCCGTCACGCTGACACCGCGCGGCATCTTGTAAGGCGCCAAGACCCTTTTCGATGTCAGGGAATAGCTGGGAAACCGGTTTCGAAGCCATGTCTTGTGGATTGAGAATACCTGTTCAACGCCTTTTCGAAGCACGCTAGAACCCGCTGACATTATCACCGCGAGGGTTCCATGTTTGGTCTGCCTGTCCCCATTGTCACCATTGGCCTTTTGATCGCGTCGAATGTCTTCATGACCTTCGCCTGGTATGGGCATCTGAAATTCAAGGCAGCGCCACTGATGACCGTCATACTCATCAGCTGGGGCATCGCTTTTTTCGAGTATATGCTGCAGGTACCCGCGAACCGCATCGGCCACGGAACCTTCAACGCAGCCCAGCTCAAAACCATACAGGAGGTCATCTCCCTTTCGGTATTCGCGGTGTTTTCCGTGATCTACCTGAAGGAAGGCTTCGGCTGGAATCACGCCCTCGGGTTCGGCTTTATTGCACTTGGCGCCTTTTTAATCTTCCACAAATGGGACTGACCAGAGGCTGCCCAAATGCACAATTGCCTGTGCGTATTTGAAATGGACAAGCTCAGGACCAAAGCTTAGGCAGATGCATGTCTTCTCTTCCTCAGGCGCGGTTTTTGAACCGTACCACCCCACCTCATGTGATTACGCTGATCCTGATTGCCGGGCTGGCGGCGCTGTCGCTGAATGTTTTCTTGCCATCCCTGCCATCAATGTCGGCGCATTTTGGCGTGGACTATGCACTGATGCAGCTTTCAGTTTCGCTGTATCTGGCCATGACTGCGGTCATCCAGCTGTTCATCGGACCGATATCTGACCGCTACGGTCGCCGCCCTGTGATGTTGGGTACAACAGCGGTGTTTGTGGTGATGTCCATCGGTGCGGCGATTGCCCCGAATTTCGCGGTGTTTCTGGCTTGCCGCATGGCCCAGGCTGCAATCGCAACCGGTTTCACCCTGTCGCGCGCGATCGTGCGCGATATGGTGCCGCAGGATCAGGCCGCCTCGATGATCGGATATGTCACCATGGGCATGTCGATCGTCCCCATGATCGGCCCTGTCATCGGTGGCGCGCTGGATCAGTTCTTTGGCTGGCAGGCCAGTTTTGTCGTCCTTGCGGCAGGCGGTATCGGGCTATTTGCACTGGTGTGGTTCGATCAGGGCGAAACCGCGACCGGCAGGGCAGCCAGTTTCGCCGAACAGGCCAGGGGCTACCCCGAACTGCTGACATCGCAGCGTTTCTGGGGCTACTGTCTGGCCGCAGCCTTCGCATCGGGGGCATTTTTCGCCTATCTGGGCGGTGCACCCTTTGTAGGCAGCGATGTCTTCAAGATGGCCCCAGCCGAGCTTGGCCTGTACTTCGGTGCGCCCGCTGTCGGATATCTGGTCGGTAATTTCATTTCGGGGCGCTATTCGGTACGGGTCGGCGTCAACATGATGATGCTGACAGGCGCCCTTATATTGGTGGCGGGTCTGGCACTTCTGGCAATGGTCA
>JAOUMG010000270.1 GCA_029881635.1 Paracoccaceae bacterium
GGACAGTGTGCCAAGCTGCATCAGCCAGCGGTCGGCACCAACAACACTCTTGTCGAAATGGCACATGATTTCGGAACTGGCACCAAGCGCGGCCAGGGGAAAACCACCGCCGATGACCTTACCAAGCGTGCATATATCCGGGACAACGCCATAACGTTCCTGTGCACCGCCATAGGCAAGGCGGAACCCCGTGACGATTTCGTCAAAGATCAGCAAAACATGGTGTTTGTCACAAAGTGCGCGGAGCCCCTTCAGAAAACCAGTGGCGGCTGGAATGATGCGTTGCAGCGGTTCGACAATGATTGCGGCAATGTCGTCATGTTCGCCGAGCAATGAAGCGACCGCATCCAGATCGTTGAAGGGCGCAATCAGCATTTCGTCAGCGACGCCTTTGGGGATGCCTGCACTATCGGGGACCGCCTGCGGGAAATTGACAAGGGCGGCGGGGGCGAGGCTCATCTGCGCCTCGGCGCTCATGCCATGATAACCGCCTTCGAATTTGACGATCTTGTCGTGACCGGTAAAGGCGCGGGCCAGCCGGATTGCATACATATCCGCCTCTCCGCCCGAGGTGACGAACCGGACCTGTTCGCAGCAGGCAACGGCGGTGCAAATCGCCTCGGCCAGTTCAATCCCCCTGGCGTTGTTGGCAAAGAAAGTCATGCCCAACGGCAGTTGTTCCAGAACGGCTTCCATCACCTCGGGGTGACCATGACCAAGCAGCATCGGACCTGACCCGATCAGGTAGTCGATATATTCCTTCCCGTCTTCGTCCCAGACGTGGCTTCCCTGTCCCCGGGCGACGACAATGCCGGGGTCAAAATTGCCAAACCCACCAGCGGGAAGAACCGCGCGGGCGCGGGCAATCCATTCTTCCTGGGTGCGGAGCTTTTGCATTATATTAGTCCAGTATCAGGTCAGCAGGGCCAAGAATTTCTGGGTCGGGCGAAACGCCGACCCCCGGGCGGTCAGGCGGGGCAATGCGACCATTTTTTCGGATGGGCCCCATGGGGTCAATGCGGGGGGCGGCATAGCCTGACAGGTCACAGACATTCATCAGGCGCAACGGTTCTGTGGCTGCACCCAGGTGAAGCAAGGCGGCGGTCGTGATGTCGCTGCCCCAGGTATCTTCAATGCACATTCGGGCGCCCAGATGCAGGCACAGGTCGCGCGCCCTGCGCGTAGAAGAAACCCCACCAAATTTCGAGAGTTTCAGCGCGACGGCGTCCATGATCCCCAGCCGATGCGCCTCTAGCAGGGTTGCTGTGTCATGCGCCAATTCGTCCATTTTCATCGGTAGCCCTGCCGCTGCGCGCACGGCGGCGCATTCCGCCATCGTGGCGCAGGGCTGTTCAAGCATTACATCCAGATGCGTCACCGCGCGCGCCACCCGGGTTGCATCCAGTTGCGTCGCCCCGCAGTTCCAATCGCCGTATACGAGCGGGCCGGGGCCGACAATTTCGCGCACTTTCGTCAGCCGTTCGACATCGGCCTGCCAGTCGCGGTCCGCGCCCAGCTTGACCTGGAATTGCGAAATGCCGGTTGCCTTGGCTTCTTGGGCCATTCGGGCCATTTCATCCGGCGCGACACAGGTGATGGAGTGGTACAGAGGCAGATCTTTCTGCCGCCTGCCGCCCAGAAGCGCATAGAGCGGCATCCCGGCGCTTTTTGCGGTGATATCCCACAGCGCAATATCAACCGCAGATTTGGCATAACGATGATCGGGCAACCAGGCATCTAGTTGTGCCATCAACGCTTCGGGGCCGACGGGGTCCGCACCAAGCAAGACAGGGGCCAGTTCCTGCAGCACAGACGCAACCCCGCGTGCAAATGCTGGCAGGTAATGCGGTATCGGGCAGACCTCGCCCCAGCCGAACAAGTCGTTATCTGTGTCGATCCGCACAATGACGGTTTCGACCGTGTCACAGGTCTTGCCCTCTGCCATGTAATAGGTCTCATGGCTGGTCAGCGGCACATGCCAAAGGGATATGCGTGTGATCTTCATGGTACCACCACGATGTTGCCGGTATGCGCCTTGTAGATGAAGGCGGCCTGGGCATTATGAAAATCTGACAATGGATAGGTCGCGGCAAGCATCGGGCGCAATTCGCCCCGTGTGATGTAACCGACGAGATCTTTGAATATGTGGGGCGGCAAAACGGTTGACCCGGTGAACGTCAGATCCCGCAGATAGAGCGTACGCAGATCAAGTTCGACGATTGGCCCCGCAATCGCACCAGAACAGGTATAACGACCGCCGCGTTCCAATGCATCGATCAGGGTTGGAAAATAGGTGCCGCCGACAATATCCGCGACGACACTGACCGTGCTTTGCCCGATGGATTGTTGTAATGCCGCCTTCAGATTGCCAGGCGAGCGGGGCAGAATTGCCGCCGGTGACAGTTTGGCAAGGTCCGCATGTTTGGCCTCGCTGGCCAGACAAACCACCCGCGCCCCACGACGATGCGCCAGCTGGATCAAGGCCGATCCGACCCCGCCCGAGGCACCAGTGACCAGAACAGTGTCGTCCTTGCCGACATTGGCGCGCGAAAGCATGCCTTCGGCCGTAGAGTAAGAGCATGAAAACGTCGCCAGTTCGGCATCGCTCAGCGGGCTCTCGATCACGCCAAGATTACGGTGGTGGGCCACCGCGTATTCTGCAAACCCGCCATCACATTCCGACCCGAAATACCCTGTCTTGTCCTTGTTCAGCGGATCGTTCCAATCGCGCAGCCAACAATCGACCATGACACGTTTGCCCAATAGCGAAGGGTTTGCATCTGCGCCAAGGGCGACAACTGTACCCACGGCGTCGGCGCCCTGAATACGTGGAAAGCTGATCGGTGCGCCGCCCCATGAAGGGTCTTCGTCATCCACCTTTGGTAGGGCGTCGCCAGATGTCGCGCCGGTCACGGTTTTCGAGTACCAGCCGGAACGGGTATTCACGTCGGTGTTGTTCATCCCGCAGGCGCCGACCTTGATCAGGACCTGATCTGGCCCAGGTTCCGGTACCGGACAATCGTCGCGAAACTCCAGTACCTCCGGTCCGCCATGACCGGTCAGGACAACGGCGCGCATGGTTGAAGGAATGTTCATCGTGTGGCCTCCAGTGCGGTATCCGCCCTTGGGCGAAGGTTTTGCGGATCGTAGGCGGGTTCACTCAGCACCTTTGCAGCGCGCGGTCGGCCCGCAATGACGACTTCCAGCCGGGTTCCGGGAACTGCGGCAACCGGTTTGAGATAGGCGAAAGCGAGTATCTTTCCAACGGAATGCCCGAAGGCCATTGACGAGGTTGATCCTACGACATTGCCGTTCAACAGCACCGCTTCGCCGCCATGCCCGTCTTCGATTCCGTTTGGCTCAATCTCAAGATACGAACAAATCCAAGGCAGATCATCCGTATTGGCCAGCGAGCGTGCCTTGCCCAGATAGTCCTTGTCCAATCTGGCGAAGCGCATCACCCCGGCTTCTGGCAGCGTTACCTCATTGGTCAGTTCGCCAGCACCCTTGAAACCCTTTTCCATACGCATGACGTTCATCGCAAATGAACCATAATCGGTGATGCCAAAAGACTCACCAGCCGTCCAAAGCGCGGTATAGACGTCAAGGCAGGCTGTGTTTGGCATGTGCAGTTCCCAACCCAGCTCGCCAGCATAGGACATGCGCAACGCCCAAATCTTGTGCCCGGCCAAATTGATTTGCTGTGCCGAAAGCCAGCGGAAATTTTGGTTGCTCAGCGAAACATCGGTGCAGGCTGCCAACACGTCACGGGATTTCGGCCCGTTGAGCGACAGGGCTGACCAATCTGCAGAAAGGGCGGTTATCGAAACATCCGCGCCCATCCGGTTGTGGTTCAGGTGATCCAGCAGCCGTTGTTCAAAGAAAGCCGCACAGACAAGGTAGAATTTGTTCTCCGCCATTTTGATGACCGTGGTTTCCAGTTCAATCCGGCCACGTCGATTTAGCATATGGGTCAGCGTGATCGCGCCCTGTTTTTGGGGCATTCTATTTGCGGTCAGACCATCGAGCAGCACATAGGCATCAGCGCCTTCAACCAGAACCTTGGTAAAGGCGGTGACGTCCTTAATGCCGACAGACTTGCGAACGGCTCCAACCTCCAGACCCACCATCTTATGTACATCATTGCGCCGAAACGAATAGTAGTCGGACTGCGCGATTCCGTCGCGCGCGAACCAGCGGGGGCGTTCAAACCCATAAACCTCTTCATGCACCGCCCCTTTGGACTTCAGCAGTTCATAAAGCGGCGACGGTTTGACCGGGCGCCCGGCAAGGCGGTTCAAATGCGGAAAGGGTATTTCATGGCGCAGACAGTAATCTTCCCGTGCCTTTATGACCTGCCATTCCTTGTTGGCGTAACTGCCGAACCGGCGCGGGTCAAAGTCGCGCATCGAAATATCCGCCGCACCATGTGCCATCCAGCGCGCCAGCTCGCGGGTAAGACCAGGGCCCCAGCCGATACCA
>JAOUMG010000272.1 GCA_029881635.1 Paracoccaceae bacterium
CTGCTGCAAACGCCGATCCCGTCCGAGTTCCTCGCCATGGCGCCCTATATCGCCAGCATCGTTGTCGTCGCAGGCCTGATCGGCCGCGCCCGCGCACCCGCCGCCGATGGCCAGCCCTATGTCAAGGAATGATACTACCGGGTTGTGACTAACTCTGAACTACTTCGGGCGGAACGATGTGTGAATTCGCTCCGGCTGGGCCAAAGTCTGGTTTCAAGATTTGAGGATAACCTGAAATCACTATCGCATCGGACGTATTCACTTCTTGTGCACGTCCCTAAAATTGGGCGGTGTTATACTTTTTCACGCAAGGATGACGTCATCCAGTGGGCGGCGCAGCGACATTGGCATTGGTTCAGAACGTCCCACTCTAATGACAAGGTCCGGCCTACGTCCCGCTACGCCAAGCCATTTTGCAAAGCCCGGACGAACCGCTGGTTCTTCCACAGGCATATTTACATGAGCATGGCAAAGTCCCAAAGCTGTTGCTTGCAGTGCAAACCTTTCAAAGCTGCGCCCGACCTTAATCCATCCTTCAGGGCTTTCGTCTTCAGCCACAAAGATGACCAATCCGGCGGAAGATCCCAATTGTCTGGCGAGTTTGTCGTTCTCTTTATTCTTCTTGAAGGTGAGACGAAAGAGGATCGGGCCAAGCCAGTCCGGCAAATTCGGGTTGCCCGCCGGAGGACCGGATAGACCGTCGCCTTTCTTGATTGATGTTTTCGTGCTGAAACGTATCCAACTCATCAACTCGTTCACAAAATCCGGGTTGTCCATTTGTGCGCTGTTGCCTGCCTGAATGAACTCCAGCGCTTGATCGATCCTTGCACGATCCTTTATGAAGAGAGCCATTACGCCTTCATGTGCAGCAGACTTTTCAAGCGCACGCCATTCAGCATCAGATAGCGGCGTCCCATCGTAGTCCGACTTCGTGGACTGTCGTCTCGGGATAGCATCACATAGCGTGCCGTCGGTTTCGGGACCTCGGTTCAGGTCGACCCTGATAGATGTGTCGGCATCATCATTTTGCACTGTGGCTGTCGCAGCTCGACCGTTTGCATTCGCCGCAATCAAGAGATTCTCCACGGCACATCCAAGCGTCACGTAGAGGTGATGATCGTCGGGATCGACCACGGGGGTCCGCCTTGCGAAATCGGGCAAGATATCAACGGAGTCTCGGGTAATTCTGAACTTCCACGGCTGTGTGTTGTGAGAATTCGCAGCCAAGGTGGCAAACCTTACAAAATCGCGCGGGCCTGGCTCGGTCGGCAGCTTCTCCCGGACTCTACTTGCCGCCTGAGAATATCGGTCCATGGGTTCCTCCACCAATCTCTTCGCATCGGAGTTAGTCCTGCAGCCTATCCGACATGGAATCATCCGACTGTTCTGATGGTTCTATTCACGCAACGTTGTGTTTGACTTTGATATCAATCATTCAATCGCCGACAAGATCGACCCACGATATCTTCTGAAGCGGGACTTAGTTCTGCTAGCAGCATTCGACACTTTGGGCTCGAAACTGAGATTCAATCAAAGACACTACTCGCCGCCGCTCAGACGCGGGCCACGCCGACGATATAGTTCTCACCATAGGCTTTCGCGCATTTCGGGCATGTCGTGTAGAAAAAGAAAACATCCTTCGCGCTCTTACCCATCGCCTTTGCCGCGATCTGCATGTCATGGTCGAATTCCCGAGCCCGGCGATAAGGCCCTTCGAAGACGCGGGTGATAAAATCGCCGCTGAGCGTCGCCATTTCCTCTCCGGGAACATCCTTGGGCACCGCGAAGAAATGCTCTGCCTCCCAGGGGGATACATCTCGGCTAAGAACGATCTCGGTCGCCGGGTCGGCAGCGCCGGCATCTTCGATATGCTTCTGCACCCGAGTGAACACTGCGCCCATGTTCCAGGGGATATGCATCGCGCTGCGCGTCTTCGCTCGCACGAATCGCTTGTTCTCAAAATGAAGCTGCTGATTGTCCCAGCCTTCAGGGTTGAAACGCGGACAGCAGCCCGTGGTGTTATCGCTCGTGTCGTATCGGGGGATGGCGTTCGTCTTCATGGCGGCCTCCTTTTCGTGGGATCTGCGCGTTCCACACAATATCGACACATCCGGCACCGGGAATTGACCTGCGTCAGCCAACCTGCGGCCCCGATGGGGCAGTCTTGCTGCAAGAAAGCATGCTCCGACGAGGGGCGGGCAAGAAGGTGGAAAGGCCGATGTCCAACCAAATCATCCGCAAGGCGCCAAGCCTGGGCAAGGCAGCAAATATGCCGGACTACAATATAACCCGCAGAACCTTTTCATGGGTCGATGCCAAATCTTGGCTGAGCGGCCTGCCGGACGGAAAGCTGAACATCGCCCATGAGGCCATCGACCGGCATGTCGCCGCCGGACATGGTGGCCAGATCGCTCTGCGCTGGCTTGGCAAAGAGGGCACGCGGCGGGATCTGAACTATCTTGATCTGCAACTGCAAACCAACCGTTTTGCCAATGTCCTGCGCAACCAGGGCCTTTGCCGTGGCGACCGCGTCTATGCCTTGATGGGCCGGACGCCCGAACTCTATATCGCCGCTCTTGGCACGCTTAAGGCTGGCTGCGTTTTCTGCCCGCTTTTTTCCGCGTTCGGACCTGAACCGATCCATTCGAGAATGGAAATCGGCGGCGCCAATGCGCTGATCACCACCGCCCGGCTCTACAAGCGCAAGGTTGCGGGCCTGCGCAACCGGCTGCCCGAATTGCGCACCATCTTTCTGACCGATGGCGAGGCGGCGGATTGCGTGACCCTTCCGCCCCTGATGCGGGCCGCCCCGGAGGACTTCGCGACCGAAGCGATGGACCCGGAAGACATGGCCCTTTTGCATTTCACCTCTGGGACGACCGGAAAACCCAAGGGGGTTGTCCATGTGCACGAAGCTGTCGTAGCCCATCACATGACCGGCCGGTTCGCGCTCGACCTGAAACCGGGGGACATCTATTGGTGCACCGCCGATCCCGGCTGGGTCACCGGCACCTCCTACGGGATCATCGCGCCCCTGACGAACCGCGTGACGATGATCGTCGATGAGGCGGAATTCGACGCGGGCCGCTGGTACGACATCCTTGAACGTGAAGGCGTGACGGTCTGGTACACGGCCCCAACCGCGATCCGCATGCTGATGAAGGCCGGGCCCGAGGCAGTCGGTGCCCGCGACCTGTCCGCCCTGCGTTTCATGGCGAGCGTGGGCGAGCCCCTGAACCCCGAGGCTGTGATCTGGAGCAATGAGGTTTTCGGGCACCCTTTCCACGACAACTGGTGGCAGACCGAAACCGGCGGCATCATGATCGCCAACTACGCCGCGATGGACGTCAAGCCTGGTTCCATGGGCAAACCCCTACCGGGAATTGAAGCCGGGATCGTCGAAGTGACAGAGACCAAGGTCACCGAAGCCAAGAAACCCGGCACCATAGGCGAGCTGGCCTTGCGCCCCGGCTGGCCCTCGATGATGCGCGGCTACCTGCACGAAGAGGCGCGGTACAAAAAATGCTTCCGCGACGGCTGGTACCTGTCGGGCGACCTCGCGATGCGCGACGACGATGGTTATTTCTGGTTCGTCGGCCGCGCCGATGACCTGATCAAGAGCGCCGGGCACCTGATCGGACCCTTCGAGGTCGAAAGCGCGCTGATCGAGCATGAGGCCGTGGCCGAAGCGGGCGTGATCGGCGTGCCGGATGAAACGGCGGGCGAACTGGTCAAGGCCTATGTCGCGCTGAAGCCGGGCTACGAGCCGACCGAGGAGTTGAAGCTCGACCTGCTTGGGCATGCCCGCAAACGCCTCGGCCCTGCCGTGGCCCCCAAGGACATCGTCTTTCGCAAGAATCTGCCCAAGACCCGCAGCGGCAAGATCATGCGCCGATTATTGAAGGCGCGCGAGCTTGGCCTGCCCGAAGGCGATATCTCGACCCTCGAAAGCGATGAACAATGACCATAAGCCAAGAAAAACCCCGGCTCGACCATACCCATGTCCGCGCGCTACTGAAGGAGATGATCCGCATCCGGCGGTTCGAGGATAAATGTGCCGAGCTTTATACCCAGCAGAAGATCCGCGGTTTCCTGCACCTTTATGACGGAGAGGAGGCCATCGCTACAGGCATCATCCCGCTGCTTGAGGACAAGGACCGGCTGGTCGCCACCTACCGCGAACATGGCCACGCGCTGGTGCGCGGGGTGCCGATGGGTGCGGTTCTGGCCGAGATGTACGGCAAGGCCGAAGGTTGCGCGGGCGGGCGCGGCGGGTCGATGCATCTTTTCAGCGCCGAGCGCAACTTCTACGGCGGCAATGCCATCGTCGGCGGGGGGCTGCCACTGGCCGCTGGTCTCGCGCTTGCTGACCGGATGCAGGGCAGCGACGCCGTCACCGCCTGCTTCTTCGGCGAAGGCGCAGTGGCCGAGGGCGAGTTTCACGAGGCGATGAACCTTGCCGCACTCTGGGGCCTGCCG
>JAOUMG010000273.1 GCA_029881635.1 Paracoccaceae bacterium
ATGGGGCTTGAGGCGGCATTGGGCGCACTCAAGGCGGCGATGACTCCCGGCGGCAAAACCGGCTGGCGGCCACTTGCACCGGTGGCAGAGCGAAGCACCATTCTGCTGGATGAAGCCGAGGCAAAGGCATTGGTTGCCCGGGCTGGTGTTCCGGTTCCAAAGGGCGTGTCTGCCCCGACGCTCTCGGCCCTGATCGGGCTGGCAGAGGGGTTGGTGCCCCCCCTTGCGCTCAAAGGGCTCGGATTTGCCCATAAGAGCGAGGCGGGCGCTGTCAGACTTGGCCTGACCGATCTTCATGATCAACTGAACATGGAAGGTGCGACCGGCTACCTTGCCGAAGAGATGGTCACGGGTGCCGTGGCCGAACTTCTTATCGGGTTGCGCCGCGATCCGGTTTACGGGGTCAGTCTGACCGTTGGGCTGGGTGGGGTAACGGCGGAACTTCTGGCAGACACAGTGACGCTTATCCTGCCCGCTGCCGAGGATGAAATCCGCGCTGCGTTGGCGCGCCTGAAGCTTTGGCCCTTGCTGGATGGCTACCGTGGCCGGGCAAAGGCCGACATTGCGGCGGTGGTCGCGGTTGTCAGCAGGCTTGCAACCCTGATGATTAACGACCCTGATCTAGAAGAAATTGAGATCAACCCGCTGATTGTGCGCCAGAACGGTGCCGTGGCGGTTGATGCATTGATAAGAAAGGCTGCGCCATGACCATGAAGATGCTGACCGAGGGACCGATCCAGACCCGTCGCGAAGGTGCTATTCTGGAAGTAACGCTCGACCGGCCCAAGGCCAATGCGATTGACCTTGCCACCAGCCGCATCATGGGGCTGACCTTTCGTGCCTTTCGTGATGATGACAGTTTACGCATCTGCATCCTTCGGGCAGAGGGCGAAAAGTTCTTTTGCCCCGGCTGGGATCTGAAGGCGGCGGCGGATGGCGACGCGGTTGATGGTGACTATGGGGTAGGGGGGTTTGGCGGATTACAGGAACTGCCCAACCTCAACAAGCCGGTCATCTGCGCAATCAATGGCATTTGCTGCGGTGGCGGGCTGGAACTGGCCTTGTCCTGCGATCTGCTTCTGGCCTCCGATAACGCCACCTTTGCCTTGCCGGAAATCCGTTCTGGAACCGTTGCAGATGCGGCTTCGATCAAGCTGCCCAAGCGCATTCCCTATCACGTCGCGATGGATCTTTTGCTGACCGGGCGCTGGTTTGACGCGGATGAGGCGTTGCGCTGGGGATTGCTGAAAGAAGTTACCACGCAAAGCGACCTGTTGCCCAAGGCCTGGGATCTCGCCCGGCTTTTGGAGAGTGGTCCGCCACTGGTCTATGCCGCAATCAAAGAGGTTGTGCGCGAGGCTGAGGACATGCGTTTCCAAGACGCGTTGAACCGCATTACCAAGCGGCAGATGCCGACTGTTGACCGGCTTTATTCATCCGAAGATCAGTTGGAAGGCGCGCGCGCCTTTGCCGAAAAACGCGATCCGGTCTGGAAGGGGCGCTGACGGCAGTCATCAAACCGCAGTTGCCGCGTGTGACCGGGCAAAGCTTTCAATTTCGGCAGCGGGGCGGGCGCCGGGCAGGCGGGCAATTTCGCGACCCTTGTGCCACAAGATGAGCAGCGGGATGCCGCGAATTCCCAGCCGCTGGGAAATAACCGGAAAATCCTCGGTGTTGATCTTGGCAAAGCGCACCCGGCCAGTCATGGCCTGTGCAGCCTTGGAAAACTCCGGGGCCATCATCCTGCAGGGGCCACACCAGGGCGCCCAGTAATCCACCAGGATCGGCAGGTCATCGCCACGCGTCGCCTTGTCATGCAGCGCCAGATCAAGCTCGCTTACCTTGCCGGCAGCCAGTGCTGCACCGCAAACGGCGCATTTGGGCGCGTCTTGCAGCCGGGCTGCCGGAACTCGGTTCATCTGTCCGCAGGCGGTGCAGGTCAGTTTCAGTTTCTCGTCCATGGCAACCTCATATTCTGGTTCGGGAATATATTGGGCGCGCGCGTCCGTTCCGCAAGGGTCAGAGCAGGTCTTCCTCTTCCCCCGACACGTCGATGCCGAGCATCTCCAGCCCGGATTCGAGGTTTTCGGCCAGATGCGGCATGCCCATCAGGTAATCTTCGGTCGGAACCGTCGCTTCGGTGCGCGCGGTGTCGATGGCATCGTCGATTTCCTCTGGCTCAAAGCTTCCGCGCCCGATCCAGGCGATGGCGGTCAGTTCAGCCTTTTCATCGTCATTGAGCCCGGCAATGAATTCATGCAGCTGCGCTTCGGCAATTGATTCCTCGCGTGCGAGAAATATGACCTGAACGACAGTGGCCGGAGTGATATCGATCATGTTCGCGCCCTTTCCTTTGGTCCCGTGAACAGAAAAACACACCGATGCACGGCGGGCTTTGTCCAAGATCAATATTGATCGGCGCGGCGAGTAAGCTATTCGCCCCGTGGAAAGCGCTTGTTCTCTTCAAGAACATTCAGGTCCATGTGGTTGCGCATGTAGCGTTCCGACGCCTTCTGCAGCGGCTGGTAATCCCAAGGATAGTAGCTGCCATTGCGCAGAGCTTCATAGACAACCCAGCGGCGTGCCTGACTTTGGCGCACTTCGGCGTCGAACCGGTCGAGATCCCAGCGGGCCTCCGCCTTTGCGCGCATTGCATCCAGCGTTCCTTGATGGGCGGGATCACCGGCGAGGTTCTGCAACTCGCCCGGATCAGCCGCCAAATCGAACAGCATATCGGGATCGGCGGCACAGCGGATGTACTTCCACTGCCCATAGCGCAGGCACACCAATGGTGCGATTGATCCTTCGGCGGCATATTCGATGGCCACCGGCGCAGTCCGTTCGCTGCCCCTTGCGGCCGGCAGCAGACTTTCGCCATCGGTCCATGGCATCACCTCGGCCAAGGATACGCCTGCCAGATCGGCCAGGGTCGGTGTCACGTCAAGGGTCGAAACCGGCGCATCCAGACGTTGCGGCTCCAGCCCCGGCGCTGCAATCATCAGCGGCACGCGGGCGGACCCTTCGAAAAAGTTCATCTTGAACCACAGCCCCCGCTCACCCAGCATGTCGCCATGATCCGAAGTAAAGACGATGATCGCCTCCTGCCGCGTTGCCTCAAGTGTGGCGAGAACCTCACCTATTTTGTCGTCGATATAGGAAATATTGGCGAAATAGCCGCGCCGTGCGCGGGCAATCTGTTCATTGCTGATGTCAAAGGCGCGAAAGTCGCAGGCTTCCATCAGGCGCTGTGAATGGGCATCCTGATCGTCAAAGCCGATCGCGCCGGGTGCCGCGAGATGCGGACAATCCTCATAAAGATCCCAATATTTCCTGCGCGCCACATAGGGGTCATGCGGATGCGTGAAGCTGACTGTCAGGCACCAGGGCCGGGCATCGGCACCCCGTGACAAATCATAAAGCTTCTGCACGGCCTGATGGGCGACATCATCGTCATATTCCTGCTGATTGGTGATCTCGGCCACACCCGCCCCCGTGACCGAACCAAGATTGTGATACCACCAGTCGATCCGTTCGCCCGGTTTGCGGTAATCCGGCGTCCAGCCGAAATCGGCGGGGTAGATGTCCGTCGTTAGGCGTTCCTCGAACCCGTGCATCTGGTCGGGTCCGACGAAATGCATCTTGCCCGACAGGCAGGTCTGGTAGCCCGCGCGCCGCAGATGATGGGCATAGGTCGGGATGTCGGACGCAAATTCGGCCGCATTGTCATAAACCTTGGTGCGGGATGGAAGTTGACCCGACATGAAAGACGCCCGTCCCGGCGCGCAGAGCGGTGATCCGGTATAGGTATTGGCAAACCGTACTGAACGTTCCGCCAGTTTGCGCAGATTGGGCGCGTGCAGCCACTCAGCAGGTCCGTCGGGAAAAAGTGTTCCGTTCAACTGGTCGACCATCAGGATGAGAATATTGGGATGCTTGGTCATCTGGTCGATCCTTCCAATTCATTCTGGCGTGCCGCGCTGGCCCTGCGTCCGTTCTGACCCTGATTTTGCCGCCACCGCAAGCCGGGTTGCGACATGATGAGTGACGGTTCAGCCTGCCGACGGATGATAGGCAAGTTGATAACCAGCTTCTAGAACCCGAACCAACGGGGCAGGGGTCAGGACCGTGACTGCGCCGCTCCTAGGGCGCGGATACGGTGGAAGGTAGCCTGCCATCGTAAAACCGAAGAGGTTGTTGCCCCGCAAAAGCAATGGGCCGGTATCGGAGGCAACAAAGCATTCGTCGGGCAGATCGGCGATATCGGCTTCATGGGTGATCTGTTGCAAGGTCCGCGGCACAATGCGGGCATCGTGCAGGCAGCGGTCCATCTCTGGCGCGCGCATCTCTGCGCCGAGCCCCGCCTTTTGCCACATACCGCGAAAACGGTTGTAGTCGGATCGGCGGCATTCGGCGCAGGGGCGATGGCCTGCGGCAAAAGCGACCGCTTCATCAAGAAAGAAAAGCTGGGTGT
>JAOUMG010000274.1 GCA_029881635.1 Paracoccaceae bacterium
AGGGTGCCCCGCGTCAGGAGGCCACGGACTTCAACGCCGTCACTGGCAAGGGCGCACGCGGTAGTGTCAGCGGACGCGCAGTGGCGCTCGGCAATGCTGCGATGATGCGGGAGATGGGGCTGGACACGGGTGCGGCCGAGATGAAGGCCGACACCCTGCGCTCTGAGGGCAAGACGGCGATGTTCATCGCTCTCGATGGCGCGCTAGCTGGCATCGTAGCGGTGGCCGACCCGATCAAGGACAGCACCGCACAGGCGATCCGGGAACTTCATGCCCAGGGCCTGCGGATCATCATGGCGACCGGCGACAACGAACGTACTGCGCAGGCGGTGGCGGGCAAACTCGGGATCGACGAGGTGCGTGCGGGCATACTGCCCGAGGCCAAGAAGGATCTGATCGACCAGTTGCGCCTCAACGGCCACAAGATCGCGATGGCAGGCGACGGTGTGAACGACGCCCCGGCGCTGGCCGCAGCCGACGTGGGCATCGCCATGGGCACCGGCGCGGATGTGGCGATGGAAAGCGCGGGCATCACCCTGCTTGGCGGCGACCTGATGGGCATCGTGCGAGCGCGCAAGCTAGCCCGTGCCACCCTGCGTAACATCAAGCAAAACCTGTTCTTCGCCTTTGCCTACAACACTCTTGGCGTTCCCATCGCAGCAGGACTGCTCTACCCCGTCACCGGCATTCTACTGTCGCCGATGATCGCGGCGGCAGCGATGAGCCTCTCGTCGGTCTCGGTGATCTCCAACGCCCTGCGGTTGAGGCGGGTCGATCTCTGACTTGCCGACACACCACACCAATCAGAAAGGAAAGCCATATGACCCATGAAACGATTTCTCGCCGCGCGATCTTGGTCGGAACGACGGCACTCGTGGCCACATCGCCCCTGAGAATGTTGGCGCAAGGCGCCGGACCGGCGGTCCGCGTGATGAAGGACCCCAACTGCGGCTGCTGCTCGGCCTGGATAGAGATTCTCGAGAATGACGGCTTCGCCATCACAACCGAGCACAGCCTTGGAACGATTCTGATGCGCTACAAGCTGGACAACGGCATCCCGCAGGAGATGGTCTCCTGCCATACGGGTCGCGTCGATGGCTACATGATTGAGGGCCACGTGCCTGTTGCCGACATTCGTCGTCTCCTGGAGGAACGCCCCGACGCTATTGGCCTCGCAGTACCGGGCATGCCCTATGGTTCGCCAGGGATGGGGCCGGAAAGCGAACGCGAGGCCTATGACGTGTTCCTCATCCGAGGCGATGGATCGACCGAAATCTTCACCAGCTATGCTGCCGCATGACCTTATTGCGGTGATTCCGCTTCTGATCAGTGGCGAAGAACACATATGCGCCTATCCCGCATTACAGCGTAGTCGCTCAGCATCTCGGCAATGGCGGAACCGTCCGGCAATGAGTTCAGTTCCTCGGCCGCGCGCGCCTTAACCTCGCGGCTTTACTCGACCACTGGCGGGCAAACGGTGGCGATGGGCAGATCAGAACCGACCGTCACGCAACCACGCAGCAAGCTCGTTGAGATCGCGAGGGCGGCAAAGTGAACGTACACCATAACCGTCAGGCGGATAGTCTCGGGGCTGGTATTGAAGTAGCGAAGTGGCGATCAGTTGGTCTTCGCCGAAAGTTACGAAACCGCCCTGCTCGGCTCAAGCCGGTTTTGCTCTGACAAAGCCGGCTCAAACGAATTCCTTCTCACAAGACCGCTGCGTAAGTTCTACGACCAAACGCCGCAAAGAATTGGGGGATTGCTGACTGACCGCACCGCTAGGCTGAAGAGCGATGCCGCTCATTGAAAAAATGAGTTTAGCCTTGATAGCCGTCAATACCACACGCCGCGATCCCATCTACAGATGAATGCATTGAATGCTTTCTTTCACTCTAGGAAAAGATGGTGGGAGCCGTCAAATGTGAACAGGCATCCCTTATTCTTTCATAGATGACAGAGACAGAGAGTATACCAATTTGGGTGAGTGAGATGCTAGACCTAGCGGCGCGGATCATATTGCTTCCAATCTTGGTCTTTCAAGCGGTCAGAGTGCGACGCACTGCGCTGCGCTTGGCTGATCCCGCTGGACGTCGCAATGGGGTCAGCGGGCAAGGGCCAGCCCTGAATCTGTTGATCATCGGAGATAGCTCTGCTGTGGGCGTTGGCACGTCGCACCAGGAAGAAGCGTTGCTAGGCCACATGCGCAAGAGGCTATCACAGACGAACACTGTGTTCTGGTCCGTTGATGCGGAAACTGGCGCCACTACCGCGGACACGATTGCTCGGCTAGAGAAGGGCCTGCCGCAGAAATTTGATGTCGTCCTGATTTCACTTGGCGTCAATGATATCACTGAGATGGTACCATTGCCGGTTTGGCTATGGCGGTTCTCGGCTTTGCTGGACTTAATTAAGCTCAAATTTCAGGCCGATGTTGTCTGCGTATCGGGCATTCCCCAGATGCAATTTTTTCCTTTACTACCTCAACCGCTCCGTTGGGTGGCGGGGGCGCAGGCGCGCCGGTTTGACCGTGCGTTACGCAGGCTCGTGGATAAACGCACCGGTTGCCGCTTTGTCATAATGGATTTTGAACCAGATGTGTCACGGATGAGCCCTGACGGTTTCCACCCCGGCCCAAAGATCTATGCCGAGTGGGGCCGCAAGATCTATCGTGCCATCCGTGTTGATGTCAAACGGCTCAGATATCCAAACCACATGTGAGCATAAACGATGTTCGGCCAACACCGCACCGTTTCGTGGCTGATGTTGATGCCACGTTCGTGCAGAAACTCTTCAACATTCCGAAGCGAATGTGGAAACCAGAAGTACGTCATCACTGCTAGGCGGATCACATCAGGACTGGTTTTGAAATAGCGAAATGAGAGGGGTTTTGTCATCCCGAAATGCTAGGTGAGCGCCCAGCCCACCTCAAGCCGAATTGTTCTGACAATGCCTTGCGCCCGAATACACAAGCGCTCTAGATATTTCTATTATCGCCTTTGTTTTTCTTTCTCGAGCCTATTCAGGTACCATAGTACAAGTGCCGGAACGATCAGCCATTGGACAAGCGGCGCAAATCCGGTTCCGACAATCGGCAGCCGCGGCATCCCGGGACCATAGGACCAGCGGTTCAGGATTTCAGTGCTGACGAACTCGAAGCTGATAGTTGCGACCAGACCGAAGCCCAAAAAGGCGATCACGGTTCCTAAGGTCGGCCGAGAGACCCATCCTCTGCCGTCCCCGAGCCATGCGGCACACCAGAATGCTGCAAGCGCGATCCCCAGATCGCCCAGAGTCGCGCGGAGGCAGATCAGGATACCTGCGAAATGCCCGGTGCCTTCAAGGCTCGAGAAAAGCGGCGCCTGAAGAAGTTCCCATGAGAAATGACTCAGAAAGGACAGAATCAATAGATCGACCTCCACCGGAACTGCGCGTTTCATTACAGAAGCCATGACATTTCCAGATGCAGCCCGTTTCAAAAGGACGAGTAACCTTGATCTGCCTCAAGGAAAATTACTGCATAGAAGCATAGAAAGGACACTAGTTGGAGAGAACCGGAGAAGAAAGTGACCCGAAACAGCACGCATGGCCTGTTCTGCTTTGTGATCCGCACCCTCGCGCTGATCACCGTGGTGCTTGTAGTCGGGTTCGGTACGTCGCTCGACGCTCACGGCGTCGTGGTTGGCGACGTTGTGGCGCACACCAGCGTCCTTGTCGATGAGGGCCATGGCGTCTCGCACCCAGCCGTCGAAACTCACGCCCCAGCGACGACGCATTGCGGAAGCGGTGCCGTCTGCTTTGCAGCCCTTCCACCGGTGCCTATGCTCCTGTCGGCACCCGAGACGGGTGTCGCTCGTTGCGCAATCCTCAATTTCGCCTTACCTTCAGCTCCGGCTTTCGGACTCCTGCGACCGCCCCAGCACAGCTAGAGCCGCGCCGCGCTGGAAACTGTCGTCCGACTTTGCGGAAAAGACGGGCCCCAGGCAGCCGCGTTGTGTGTGACATCACGCCCGGCTCGCCTGGCTGCGTCGACACATCAAACCTTCAAGCGCGAACATGCGACTGACGAAATCACGCCGTCCGGCAGCGAGCACGCTCACCCCTGCAGGTTCAACTGCCGAATGCTTTATCCCCATCCGACGAATTGCACCACTTACCTGGTCTGATGCGTCGCTGAACCAAACTCGAGGAACCAGAAATGAAAACGATTACCACCCTTACAGCTGCGCTGAGCCCCTCGATTGCTGCGGCAGGTCATGCCGAGGCCGATGGCAGACATGGATATGGCGACGGGCCGATGTGGAACGACAGCGGGCCGACCGCGGGTCAGTTCGAGACGATGCAGGACATGATGCAGATGATGACGCAGATGCATAGCCAGATGATGGATGGCACCGGGATGACGCGAGGCTGTTTCCCCGGCACGTCGATGATGGATGGCGATATGATGCGCATGATGACCGGGC
>JAOUMG010000276.1 GCA_029881635.1 Paracoccaceae bacterium
CGGCAAGACCCTGATCCGCATCACCGATGATGGTTGCGGCATGACTGCGGCGGATCTGCCGCTGGCGCTGGCCCGACATGCGACGTCAAAGATCGACGGATCGGACCTGCTGAACATCCATACATTTGGGTTTCGGGGCGAGGCGCTGCCCTCGCTCGGGGCGGTTTCGCGGCTGACCATCACGTCGCGTGCGGCAGGGCATGACACCGCCCAGATCGCCGTTTCAGGCGGCAGGATGGAGCCTGTCCGCCCGGCAGCGCTAGCCAAAGGCACAGTCGTCGAGATCCGCGATCTTTTCTATGCCACGCCTGCGCGCCTGAAATTCCTGCGCACCGACCGGGCCGAAGCGCAGGCGATTGCCGATGTGGTCAAACGGCTTGCCATGGCTGAACCCTTTGTCGGCTTCACATTGCGCGATGTCACGGGTGGTGGCGAAGGCCGCGTCATCTTCCGCGCCGATGCCGAACAGGGTGATCTGTTTGATGCCTTGGCGGGACGTCTGGCACAGGTTCTGGGCAAGGGTTTTGCCGAGAATGCCCTGCGCATCGACGCTGAACGCGAGGGCATCCGTCTGACGGGCTATGC
Source organism: Paracoccaceae bacterium (assembly GCA_029881635.1). Classification (GTDB taxonomy): domain Bacteria; phylum Pseudomonadota; class Alphaproteobacteria; order Rhodobacterales; family Rhodobacteraceae; genus Albidovulum. Next base: position 586 of record JAOUMG010000276.1, read on the forward strand.
AGCGCTGCCGACCTATTCGCGCGGAGCTGCGGTTGAACAGTTTCTTTATGTCAACGGCCGCCCGGTGCGCGACAAGCTGCTGATCGGGGCACTGCGTGCGGCCTATATGGATGTGCTGTCACGTGACCGCCACCCTGCCGCCGTCCTGAACCTGACCTGCGATCCCGAGCGCGTCGATGTAAACGTCCACCCCGCCAAGGCCGAGGTGCGGTTTCGCGTACCAGGCATCGCGCGCGGTCTGATCGTTTCAGGCCTGCGCCACGCGCTGGCGGAGGCCGGGCACCGCGCATCCTCAACCGTTGCCGGGGCCACGCTCGGGGCCATGCGACCGGAACCCACCGGCCGCCCGCGCGTCTACCAGATGGACCGCCCATCGGCGGGGGCGCTTCACGCCGCCCACCGGATGCAAGCACCGCTGGCTGACGGTTTTGCCGAAGCTTCGGCCCGCTTTGACCGCACGGCCGACACGTTGCCGGAGGCGAACGAAGTTACGCCGGCAGATCAGCCCCTTGGTGCGGCATGCGCGCAGGTGCACGAAAACTACATCATTGCCCAGACAGCCGACGGGATCGTCATTGTCGACGGTCATGCCGCCCATGAGCGGCTGGTCTATGAACGGCTGAAATCCCAGCGCGATGCCAATGGTATTGCGGCACAGGCGCTGCTTATCCCGGAAATCATCGACCTGTCAGAGGCTGATGCCGCCCTTCTGCTGGCCCATGCCGATACGCTTGCCACACTCGGGCTGAGCATAGAACCTTTCGGCGGTGGCGCTGTTGCCATTCGTGAAACGCCTGCCATCCTTGGCCCCCTGAACGCGGCCGATCTTGTCCGCGATATCCTCGACGAACTGAATGACCTGGGCGACAGTCAGCGGCTGCAAGCCAAGATCGACGCGGTGCTGTCGCGCATGGCCTGCCACGGTTCGATCCGCACCGGCCGCAAGATGCGCCCGGAGGAAATGAATGCCCTGCTACGCGAAATGGAGGCAACGCCCCTTTCCGGTCAGTGCAACCATGGCCGCCCCACCTATGTGGAGCTGAAACTGGCTGATATAGAACGGCTTTTTGGACGTACATGATTACCTTCAATGGCCAGACATACGCCCTGAACGACCCGTTGGTCGCCGCCGCCCTTGCCGGGGCTGGCCTGCTTTTGCTGCTGTTCATCCTGATCATCGTCACCATGCGCGCCGCAGGGCGATCGGCCAAGATGACCGAACCGATGCTTTTCCAGATGCAAAACCTCGGCAGCCGCGTCCAGTCCCTGTCAGACGGCCAGAACCAGCTTGCAGGCGGTCTTCACCACGTCTCGGAAGCGCAGGCCACCGCCCAGGCCAAGATGCTCCAGCTCATGGAGCAGCGTCTGGCGGATGTGACCCGGAACATGACCGAAACCCTGCAAGGCACCTCCACCCGCACCGCTCGGTCGCTTGGCGATTTGCAACAGCGGCTGGAAACCATCGACAAGGCCCAGACCAATATCGAAAAACTCTCGGGCGATGTGTTGTCGCTGCAAGATATCCTGTCAAACAAGCAGACCCGCGGCGCTTTTGGTGAGATCCAGCTCAATGATATCGTGCACAAGGCCCTGCCCCCTGATGCCTATACGCTTCAGGCCACGCTATCGAACGGCAAGCGCGCGGATTGTCTGATCCACCTGCCCAATCCCCCCGGCCCCATCGTCATCGACAGCAAATTCCCGCTGGAAGCCTATGAGGCGCTGCGTCGCGCCACGAATAATTCAGAAGCCATCGAAGCCCAGCGTATGCTGAAGATCGCTGTCAGGTCGCATATCAAAGCCATTTCGGAAAAATATATCCTCGACGGGGAAACTGCGGATGGCGCGCTGATGTTTCTGCCGTCCGAGGCCGTCTATGCAGAGCTTCATGCCAATTTTCCCGAACTGGTGCGGGATGGGTTCACGGCCAAGGTCTGGATCGTTTCGCCCACGACCTGCATGGCGACGCTGAACACCATGCGTGCCATCCTGAAGGATGCACGGATGCGCGAACAGGCCGGGACGATCCGTGCGACCCTGAAGCAACTGCACCGCGATGTGGAGTTGGTCGTCGAACGCGTATCGAAACTCGACACCCATTTCACTCAGGCGCGGGGTGACATCGACGGTATCCTCACCGCAGCGGAACGCGCCGGCAAACGCGCAGGACGGCTCGACAATTTCGATTTTGAGGAGATTGCACCAGAAACCAACGGCCCCAGTGTGGTTCCGCTGACGAAACCGGGTGCCTGAACCCACGATTCACGCCCCGCTTGCAAGCCCCGCCTCTGCAGCGATTTCGGCCCGGCTTTTGCGCGCCCGTTCGGTAGCCGATTTCAGCTGACCACAGGCGGCCATGATGTCTTCGCCACGGGGTTTGCGGATCGGAGAGGCATAGCCTGCCTGATAGATAATCTCGGCAAATGCCTCGATCCGTGCCCAGCTCGACCTTTCATAAGGTGCGCCCGGCCATTCATTGAACGGGATAAGGTTGATCTTGGCTGGAATGCCCCTGATCAGCTTGACGAGGCGCCGCGCATCCTCATCGCTGTCATTGACGCCTTTCAGCATCACATATTCAAAGGTGATCCGTTCGGAATTCGACAGTTTCGGATACTCTCTGAGCGCCGATAACAGGGTTTCGATATTCCACTTCTTGTTGATCGGAACCAGCCCGTCCCGCACCTCATCCGTGGTAGCGTGAAAACTGACGGCGAGCAGGCAGCCGATTTCATCTGCCGTACGGGCAATTTCCGGCACGACACCGGAGGTCGACAACGTGATGCGCCGCCGTGACAGGGTCAGCCCTTCGCCGTCCATCGCGATCTTCATCGCATCGCGAACGTTGTCAAAATTGTAAAGCGGTTCGCCCATGCCCATCAGAACCACGTTGGAAATCAGCCGGGTTTCATCATTGCGCGTGCCTGCCTCGGGCCACTCGCCCAGATCGTCACGTGCCAGCATGATCTGGCCGACAATCTCGCCCGCCGTCAGATTTCGCACCAGTTTCTGGGTGCCGGTATGACAGAATGAGCATGTCAGCGTGCAGCCCACCTGCGAGGAAATGCACAAGGTGCCGCGGTTTTCTTCGGGGATATAGACGGTTTCAACCTCATGTCCACCGGCGATCCGCACCAGATATTTGCGGGTGCCATCGGCCGAGATCTGGCGGCTGACGACCTCGGGCAAAGCGATTTCGAAGCGCTCAGCCAGCAGTGCGCGGTAGTCCTTGCCCAGATTGGTCATCGCAGAAAAATCGCGGACACCCCAATGATAGATCCATTGCCAGATCTGCCCCAGCCGCATCTTGGCCTGCCGTTCGGGCGTGCCTGCATCAATCAGCGCCTGACGCATCGCGTCACGGGTCAGACCGACAAGGTTCACCAACCCGCTTTCCGGCAGCTTGCGCGGTACGGTCATCACATCCGGGGTCACAGGGGTAATGCGGGGCGTGGCAGTCATCGGGGCGTTCCATTATGGTAGAAGCTGCCCCATATAACGGTTCCATACCGAAAACAAAACATCATCTGTTACAGCCGGTCTAAGCAGCTGACCAAACGCAAAAGCCCCGCCGAGGCGGGGCTATAGCGCGACGTGGGTCCGGTGGCCCAGTATGGGTGGGGGCTGTCAACCAGACCACCGGAACCAAGCGTCATTCGCTATAGGCCCAAATTTATCCACGAACGCGGCAGCACCGAGCCTTATCCGTGCCCGATACGAGGTCTTTTTGTGGCGCTTTCAGGGCAACGCTTGATTTACGAAAAAAGCTGGATAACATCTGACTTATGACGGTCCAGACACCGACCCCATTTTCACCCTCTTCACCACTGCCTGAGCAGGTTGCTTTTGACCGCGCCGAACTGGGCGTGATTCT
>JAOUMG010000275.1 GCA_029881635.1 Paracoccaceae bacterium
TCATGACCTGCTTTCCGGGCGGGCGGCAAGTTCGGTGGCCACCTCATCAATCTTGAGGATCATATCGAGCAGAAGTGCTGCGGGGTCAAGATTGACGGACCGTCCATGGCGCGACCGCGCCCCGAGCGCTTGGTGCAGATCGGCCCAGCGACGACCCGCAGCCTGATCTGGTGAAAGGCGCGCCAACAGGGCAGCTTCGCCCGGGGCAGCCTCGGGCCCCATTGCACCAGCGACGCCAAAACGCGCCAGTCGCGCCAAAAACAGATCGAACAGCACCATCAGCAGATCCAGCCGTTGTTCGAGCCCGCGCCCTGAGGCGCTTTCCGCCAGCTGCAGCGCCTTTGCCCGATCAAGCCGGGGCAGGGTGGTAAACAGCGCGACCATTCTGGCGTAGATTTCCAAGCCATCCAGATTGGCCAGCCGAATTGCGGCGCCCACCGACCCGCCTGCCAGCGTTGCAAGGGCTTCGCTATTGCTCACCTCGCCCCCGGCCGCTGCCATAGCCTCTGCCATCTCACCGGGTGACATTGGCACCAGCCTCAGTTCGCGACAGCGCGAGCGGATCGTGGGCAACAGGCCCGAAGGCTGGTGGCTGACCAGCAGCAATGTCACGTCAGCGGGGGGTTCTTCCAGAACCTTCAGCAATGCGTTGGCTGCATTTGGGTTCATCTCATCGGCAGAGTCGACAATGGCCACACGCCGACCGCCATCCGCAGAGGAAAGCTGAAAAAAGCTTTTCAGCCGGCGCACTTCATCAACCGTTATTACGGTTTTCAGGCGTTTTTTCTCCTGATCCCAGGCGCGGCGCAGCAAGAACAGACGTGGTTCAGACCCGGCCATGAGGCGGCGCGACACAGGATGGTCGGCGGCAATGTCAAGCGTATCGGGCTGCGGCAGAGGATCGCCAAACAGACCCGCATCGCTGCTTGTTGGTGTTGCCAGCAAGAACCGGGCGATGCGCCAGGCGAGCGTTGCCTTGCCAACCCCACGCGGTCCGGTCAGAAGCCAACCGTGATGAAGGCGACCGCCCTTCACCGCGTCAAGAAAGGCCGACTCGGCGGCACCTTGTCCGATCAGGCGGAGCGTTTCACGCGGATGTAGCGCGCCCTCTACGCGGTCGGGTTCTGGAATGTCCGGATCAGTCATGCCAGGGCCGCATCGGCAACTGCCGCGACCTCGGCTGCAACCGCTTCTGCGGATCGTGCCCCGTTGATCACATGGCACCTGTCCGGGAACTCTTTTGCCAGTGCCAGAAACCCGGCGCGCATCTGGCGCTGCAGATCCTCGCCGAAATCCTCGAACCGTTCCTCGTGCCCGTTGCGGCCCTTGGCGCGGGAAAGACCTTCGCCTGGATCCATGTCGATGATGAATGTCAGGTCCGGTTCACGCCCGATCATCATATCGTGCAATCTGTCAACGGTTGCGCGCAGATCGCCACGCGAAAGGCCCTGATACATGCGCGTCGAATCTGCGAACCGATCCGAAATAACAATCTTGCCGCCTTCCAGAGCTGGCTGGATTGTGCGTTCCAGATGATCACGCCGGGCGGCGGTGAAAAGCAGAATTTCGGTTTCTGCCGACCAACGGTCGGGATCGCCTTCGAGAACAAGGCGACGAATTTCCTCGGCACCGGCACTGCCACCGGGTTCCCGGGTCAGAACCACATCGCGGCCCTGTTCGCGCAGATGCTCTGCCAGAAGCCTCGCCTGCGTTGACTTGCCCGAGCCATCGATCCCTTCAAAAGTGATAAACATGTCTGCGGTCAGCTTCCGACCTCGGCCATCACACGTTCTGACAGGATCTGAAATGCGGTGCGCATTCTGGTGGTGAAACCGCCTTTGGCGATATCTGTATCGGCGACCAAAGGCACGGTTACTGTGGGAACGCCCGGTATTGTCACCACCATTTCCGCCAGTTGCTGGCCCGCGGCTACGGGGGCTTCGATCGGGCCGGTATAGATGACCTCTGCCGTCAGCTTATCCTGCACGAGCGATGGTAGCAAAAGTGACAGATCTTCGGCCACAACCAATCCAACCTGTGAGGAGGCCCCGAGCCACACCGGTGCATCCGCTATACGGGTCCCTTTCGTGACGACGGTTTTTTGGACAAATTCGCGGAAAGCCCAGTTGACTACACGCTCGGCCTCTTCCGCGCGCTCTTTTTCGCTGCCAAGACCGGTCATGGCGAAAACGATGCGCCGTCCGCCCTGTACCGCCGAACCGACAATGCCATAGCCGGATTCCATGGTGTGGCCGGTTTTGAGCCCATCTGCCCCTATGCCGAGTGGCAAAAGCGGGTTTCGGTTGAAACGGTTTTGCGGTGCGCGACCATCATGTGCAAATTCGGTCAGGGCGAAATATCCATAATATTCAGGAAATTCGTTGATCAGGCGCGCTGCCAGCATGCCCAAGTCTCGCATGCTCATGCGTTGGTTGGGGTGCGGCCAACCCGAGGAGTTCGCAAAGGTCGAATGCTCCATGCCCAGCGCGCGGGCCCGTTCATTCATTTTCTTGGCGAAATCTTCTTCGGTTCCTGCCAGTCCCTCGGCCACGACGACGCAGGCATCGTTGCCAGACAAAACCACAATGCCCTTGATCAGTTCTTCGACGGTCGGCCTGTCGGTTTCATTGAGAAACATTGTCGAGCCGCCCATGGCTTTCGCCCTGCTTGAGACCGAAAACTGTTCATCAAGCCGTACACGACCATCCCGCAGTGCCTCGAAAAGCATATTCACCGTCATCAGCTTGGACATCGACGCCGGTGGCAGCATCTCATCTGCATTCTTTTCCAGAAGCACTGTATTGGTCGTCATATCATAAGCCCAAGCAGCCTTTGCCCGGGTGTCAAAGGCTTGGGCCGACGGCGCCAGTGCCAATATGGCGATCAGTGCTGCGATCCTGTGGAAAAAGACGGTCATGCTGCCGCTGCCCTTCTGGTGTTACTGCTTGACGGGGAAGGCATCGCGATAACCGACCTGTTTGATGCGCGCGATCAGGGCGTCTCGTTCGGCGGCGGTGGCTGCCGGCCCAACGATGACCCGCCAATATGCCTTCCCCTGGCTGGTGCCGGGTTTGACGGTTGCCGTCATGCCTTCGGCTTTCATCTGATCAACCGCGAAGGAGGCGTTGACTTCGGTGCTGAATATGCCGATCTGCACATAAGATTTGCGCAAACCAGTCGCTGAGGGTTCAGGTATAGGTTGGCTTGCCGCAGCAATAGCCGCAGCGGGCTGTTCAGCCTCCGCCTGTGCGATACCCGCGGTTGCGGTCGCAACGATAGGATCCAGCGGTTTTTGTTCGATCTCGCCGGTGGTGGGAGCTTCCGTGGCATCCGCCGCTTCGGGGGCGGCTTCGGCGGGGCGTGGCTTTTTCTTCAGGAAACCAAAGAGCCCCTTGCGGGCGGGTTTTTCCACCGCATTTGCTGCACCACCTTCGGCGGTACCAATAACTGCGCGTTTTGGATTAGGCGGGGGCGCGTTTTCTGCTGAGATTTCACTATTTGTCGCTGCCGTTTCGGCCGCGACTTCCGTTTCTGGTATGGCGGCAATTTCGGGCTGTGGCTCAGGCTCGGGCAATTCTTCGCGCCGCAGGGCAATTACACTCATCTCAGTCGGTTGGCCTGCCAGTAGGCCCAATTTTTCTGCCGCATCAGAGGAAACCTGAAGGCTGGGGCCCGGTGTTTCGCGTTCTCGCCGGAAGAGGGCCCCGACGATTGATTTGCCATTGGTCTTGTTGCGGATGATCACCCGTTCCGGGTCTGTGACCGAACTGTGAGCTACCCAGACACCGCCTAGCGACGGTCGACCATCCCACAACCCCTTGCCGGTGAGAGAAAAGACATCGGGCGATTCCACATCTTGTGCGACCGGTGTCTTCGATTGCCCGAAAAATCCGCCCGACGCGCCCGTCTGCACTGCCTGATCATTGCTTCCAGGCGTCTGATCACCCGCTTCACATCCTGCCTGCGCCAATACAGCAACCAGGACAGCAGCACCTACAGTTATCCTCTGCCTCGACATTCCAGCCCCCAACTTTGCGCGCATTCTGCGACGCACTTGTTTTGCCCAATAAGATCAGGATCCGCAGCTTGCAACCAGCAGGCCGACCCATTCCTAATATTCGACACATCGCACTTATTGAGTGTGCGCGAATTCATTGTAGCCTTTCACGCAGGGCAAGAAAAGGCTGGGTAGATCGACGGGCGAAATTCGGCGTATTCATCTTTCAGAATCGTTCGCGGCAGTTTATGGCCCTCTGTGTCGGAGGAGTGGCAGAGTGGTTGAATGCACCGGTCTTGAAAACCGACGTAGGTGAAAGTCTACCGTGGGTTCGAATCCCACCTCCTCCGCCATCCCTCCAACGGCTCATTTCCGCGCGGAAATGAGCATGTCTGACTGGGAACCGACAGGCGGGCTTCATCACGGCTAAAGGTTGAATATGCCGTGTCAAATGTCCGGGCA
>JAOUMG010000277.1 GCA_029881635.1 Paracoccaceae bacterium
GCCGGACGGGCTGGCGGTGAAATTGTCATTGCCGTTCGGGGTGGGGGCCTGCCCGGCGATCAGGTGGTTCGACACCACCCAGCCCATCGTCGCAATCACGGCTTCGAGCATCGAGACATCAATGAAGGTGCCACGATCCTGCGCCTTGTTCGCAAGGGCGGCAGCAACGGCGAAGGCAGCTGTCATACCTCCGATGGTGTCGGCCATCGGATAGCCCACGCGGTAAGGGGCGGTGTCAGCATCGCCGGTGATCGACATCACGCCACTCATCCCCTGTACGATCTGGTCATAAGCGGGCAGTTTCGCCAGCGGGCCATCCTGACCGAACCCGGAGATGGCACAATAGACAAGGCGGGGATTTTCCTGGCTGAGCGTATCGTAGCCAAGGTTCAGGCGCGCCATCACCCCGGGGCGGAAATTCTCAACCAACGCATCGGCCTTTTGCACCAACTCCCTCAGGATGCGTTTGCCGGATGTCGATTTCAGGTTCAGGGTGATGGACCGTTTGCCCGGGTTTTGCGCCAGAAAAGACACGCCCATCAGATCGGCGTTGCGTGCGGGATCGGCGCCAAGCTGGCGCGCAAGATCACCTGTGCCAGGGGTTTCGACCTTGATCACGTCGGCCCCCATATGGACCAGTTGGTGACAGCAGAACGGACCGGCCAGTACATTGGTCAGATCAAGAATGCGAAAGCCCTTCAGTGGTGCCTGCGTCATTGTCCGCGCCCCTCGTGCACAACCTTGGCTGCGGTGAAAAACTCGCGGCAGTAACTGCCTTTCTCCGGCGCGCCATAGGATGATCCTTTTCGGCCGGTAAAAGGCGCGTGAAAATCCATACCTGCGGTGGGCAGATTGACCTGTATCATGCCTGCCTCAGCGTTTTGCGAGAAATGGTCGATCTTGGCGGCATCCCGCGAGACGATGCCCGCTGACAGACCGAAATCGCTGTCATTTGCAGCGTCAAGGGCGGCATCATAATCCGGCACGCGCAATACAGCGGCGATCGGGCCAAAGATCTCGTCACGCGCCACTGCGGCGTTTGGTGACACATCCGAAAACAGGGCTGGAGCAAGGTAATGTCCGGGGGTTTTCGATCTCACTTCGCTGCCGCCTGCGGCAAGTGTCGCGCCATCAGCCACAGCTTGGGAGATATATCGTTTGTTGATGGCCAGCTGCGGCTCACTGGCCACCGGACCAATCTGGGTTTTTGGCGCGCGCGCATCACCGACCCTGAGGTCTTTCATTGCCGCACAAAGACGGTCCACAAATGCCTCATGTATTCCCTCTGTGACGATCAGGCGGGATGAGGCCGTGCATCGTTGACCGGTTGAGAAAAAGCTGCCCTGAATGGCGCAGTGCACTGCCAGATCCAGATCCGCATCATCCAGCACAATCAATGGGTTCTTGCCCCCCATCTCAAGCTGCATTTTGGCCCCACGAGTGAATAGCGCGGCACCGATCTTGCGTCCGACAGGTGTGGAGCCGGTGAAAGTGACACCGGAGACCTTGGGGTGTGTAACGATCGCTTCCCCTACTTCATCGCCCCTGCCCATCACAAGATTGAACACGCCCTCGGGCAGGCCCGCCCGGGCAATGATGTCGGACAACATCCATGCCGATCCGGGCACCAGTTCGGCAGGTTTGAACACGACCGTATTGCCATAAGCCAGTGCGGGCGCGATTTTCCATGCCGGGATCGCCAGCGGAAAATTCCAGGGCGTGATCACGCCTACGACGCCAATTGGCTCCCGGAGAACCTTAAGCGACACACCTTCACGCAGAGATTGGTAAATATCGCCGGTTGTGCGATACGCCTCGGCCGCGAAATATTTGAACAGATGCCCGGCGCGATGCGCTTCTGCCTTGGCCTCGGACAGGGTTTTGCCTTCTTCGCGGGCCAGCATGTCGCCCATCTCGTCAACACGGGCGAGGATTTCCGACCCGATGCGATCAAGTGCTTCGAACCGTACCAGAGGCGATGTCGCACGCCATTTCGGAAAGGCGGCAGCCGCGCACTCGATCGCTTCAGCGGTCTGGTTGGCACTGGCCTGTGCATAATGACCAATCGTATCGTTCAGGTCAGATGGGTTGATATTGGGGGCAGCATCGCTGCCAGCGGCCCATGTTCCGGCGATATAGTTGGGAAACGGGTCGACGGTCATAGCACTTCCTCCAGAACCGGTCGCCACCCGATGTCCTCATGCCGGTGGTCCACGGTGTTGACGTAGAAATAGGTCGGGCCATGATAGCCCCGACACACCCGCCCGTCAGCGCGGCTGGCGACTGGTTCGGCCGTCCAGCTGACCGCCCCGAACCAGTTCCACAAACTGTTATGAGGCGAGGTCAGATGATCCGGGCTAAGCGGTGCTGCACTATTGGCTGGGTCCGGCTGAGGCGCGTTCGACGCGGCACCGCCGCCCACTAACGCATCCCATTCATTGGGCCGGGTCGCCCCCTGATAGGGGTTATCACGGGGCGTATCACCGCCGGTTAGCAACCGGCAGCGAAACTGCCTGACATCAATCGACACTTCTGTGCCAAAGACATACCCGGCGTCATCCAGATCCTGCCAGCTGACGCGGGTCATAAGCATCCGGTCGGCCACCAGATACTGGGTGCCTCCCTGCTGAAACACATGCCAGTTTAGGCGCTCTGAAGGGTCTTTGGGGCTGTCTGTGAGGGCCCAGTTGTCCCAATCCGGGTCACGCTCGAATTCCGGGATGTTGCCGGGTTGCAGGCCCTCGTAAGGGCAAAGTGCTGTAAGATCCGTGATCCAGGGCCGGGTTGCCGGGGCAAGGATCTGTCCTGCATGTGATAACCCACCGAGCTGCCGGGTTCCGATGTATTCCATCATATCCCTTCCACCGGTCGGGTGCGGAAGCGGCGCAGGATCCGGAACAGCATTTCCGCCGCCAGGAATTCTGTGCGCTCTGAGGGATCAAGCGGCGGTGAAACTTCGACAATGTCCAACCCGCCCAAGGGTGCGTCGGCCAGCCCGTCGAGCAGATCGTAGTACTGACGAGGTGTAATGCCGCTGTGCACGATGGAACCTGTACCGGGAAGATAACCGGCGTCCATCGCATCAATGTCAATCGACAGATAAAGCTCGTCACACCCCTGCATGGCGTGGGCAAGCGCCTGGCGCATAACCTCTGCCGCGCCCATTTTATGCACATCACTGGCCGAGAACACCCGCCCGCCCTGCTTTTCGATCAGAGCCAGATCGCCGCCATCGACCCAGCCCGCGATGCCAACCCAGACCATATTGGACACATCAATGTTCGGCAGTTCAGAAATCCGGCGCGCATTGGTCGCGTGGTTGTGGCTGCCCCATGCGCCCAATCGGTCCGAGAAATCCAGATGACCGTCGATCTGGATATACCCGAAGCGCGCGTCTGGTGCGCGTTTGGTCAGCCCGCGTGAATACCCCAGGCAGGCCGGAAAACTGTTATAATGATCGCCGCCCAATGCCAGTGGGATCGCGCCTGCGACAGTCAGCCCTTCGGTCATTGCGGCGATGGCCTGTGTCGTTGCATCAACGTCTTGCGCTGTGATCTCTGCGTCCCCGCAATCGATCAACCAATCGATTGCAGGCACAGTACGGCGGCTTGTGTCAGGGTCAAAGCTGGCCCCTTGCGGGCGTATGGATTGCAAAAGAGTTGTCGCCCTGCGCAATGCATCGGGTCCGAACCTTGTTCCAAGACGGCTGGAATGTGTCCAGTCGCTCGGCATGCCCACCACGCCGATCTGGTCCGCACTGACGTCAGCCACATCGCATAATGGCCCATCAAACAGCCGAAATCCCGGTTGAGACAGGGGCGGGTGGAAAGTTGTAATCGCTGCAGTCATGTCGGTACATTTTCCTTGGATGTTTGGCGACCCGGATGATCAATCCCAAATCCGAGGCGCGCATAGATAAATGCCAAAAGAGCCGTGACCATAAGTCTTTGGCCAACCTTCACCACGCCCATGCCGGGCCTGCTCGGGTTCAGACCGGTCAACATGATGGCGCTGACCTCGTGCTGTCCCAAGGCGCTGAGCCATTGCACCACTGTATCAAGATCGCAGCCGCCTAACCGGGGCCGGTCACAAAGGGCGCTGAGTGATGTTTCAAACACGGACAGATCAAACTGCACAAACAGCGGTTTTGATGCATCTCGCCATTGGGATAACCTAGTAAGCTGCGCGGCAGTGTCTGATTTTCCGGTCGAGGCACACCCATTCGGCAAGGGCGCAATATGAAAATCGCGCGCATCACGTGGCGCACCGCCAAGCTGCGCTGTCTGACAATTGGCTAGCGCGCTCTGCACTGTCTCAGACAGGCGATCGGACCCACCCAATATTACGGCACAGGCACCGTTGCGGCTGATCTGGTTTGTCGCGGCCTTCAATGCTGCGTGGATCGCTTCATCGAGCCCCGGCGATATATCTCCGAGGTCGCACAAACGCTCAT
>JAOUMG010000279.1 GCA_029881635.1 Paracoccaceae bacterium
GGTCACGGAAAAGGCCTTTCAATCGGCCAAGAAGCGCATCGCGACCCGCGCGGCGATGACAGTAATCGTTATTTTCCTTGTCTTTGCCGGTGTTGTCGGGGTGCTCTGGATCGGTGCGCGGGATGTACGGATCGGCACCATGAGCCCCGGCGAACTGGTCCAGTTCGTGATCTACGCCATCCTGACGGCGGGGGCGGTTGCGGCATTGTCCGAAATCTGGGGCGAGTTACAGCGCGCCGCCGGGGCAACCGAGCGTCTGGCCGAACTTCTGGCGTCAACGGACACGGTCGCGGACCCGCAAAAACCTGTCGCGCTGCCGCGCCCGGCCAGAGGCGAGATCACGTTTGAGGGCGTCACCTTTCACTATCCAGCACGACCCGAACAATCGGCGCTTGCTGGAATTGACCTGACTGTGTCGCCCGGCGAAACCGTGGCCCTGGTCGGCCCATCGGGGGCGGGCAAGACTACCGTCATTCAGTTGATCCAGCGGTTCTATGACCCTGATGAGGGCCGCGTATTGATCGACGGCATCGCACTGACCGATATGGCGCGCAACGATTTTCGCCGCGCAATTTCACTGGTGCCTCAGGATCCGGTGATTTTCGCGACCTCCGCGCGCGACAACATCCGCTTCGGTCGGCCCGACGCGACGGATGCAGAGATCGAAGCCGCAACCCGCGCTGCCGCTGCGCATGATTTTCTGATGGCTCTGCCGGATGGATATGACACTTATGTGGGGGAACGCGGTGTCATGCTTTCGGGGGGGCAAAAGCAGCGTATCGCCATCGCCCGCGCCATCCTGCGCGACGCCCCAATTCTTTTGCTGGACGAAGCTACCTCGGCCCTCGATGCGGAAAGCGAGCAGGCCGTGCAGCAAGCCGTTGATGCCCTCTCCAGCGGGCGCACGACGCTGGTCGTGGCGCATAGACTGGCGACCGTGAAAAAAGCCGACCGGATCATTGTATTCGATCAGGGCCGCATCGCTGCCACTGGCACCCATGATGCGCTGGTCGCCGAAGACGGGCTATACGCCCGCCTCGCACGGCTGCAATTCGCGCATGCGGATAACGCCGCGTAAGGCAGGGTTGCGCCAGAAGCCGTCGTTTCCGATACTGGAACAATCGACAGTTTGGTCGTCAGTATAAGGAGTAAAGCAGATGGGTTTGTGGAGTTTTGTCAAAGATGCCGGAAAATCGCTGTTCGGTTCCAGCGCCGAAGCCGCCGAAGTACCTGCCGAAGACGCGCTGAAAAAGGAGATATCCGACCTCGGACTGGATGCATCCGGGCTCGATATCACGGTTGAGGGCGACAAGGTGAAGGTGTCTGGTGCGGCCGTCAGCCAGGAAATGAAGGAAAAGGTCATTCTGGCCGTGGGCAATGTCGCGGGCGTGGCCGCAGTCGAAGACGCAGTTCCGGGCAGCGACCCGGTGTTTCATACCGTCCAGAAGGGCGACACATTATCGGCGATTGCCAAGAAAACATTGGGTAGTGCCAACCGCTACAATGAAATCTTTGAGGCCAACAAACCGATGTTGAAGCATCCCGACAAGATCTATCCGGGGCAGGTTCTGCGCATCCCGGCGGCCTGATATTTCGCAGGTTTGATCAAATTGAAAAGGGCGTCGCAGGCGCCCTTTGTTTTTGTGCATGGTGCAGGGGCGCTTACGTCAGGCTTGCCACAACCTGTGTTTCTTTCCATTGTTGGTGTCAAAGGTCCCGCAAAAGGATCAAAGGGGGAGAACGCAATGGGAGAATTTGGCAGTGTCGCGGACCGCGAGGCTCTGGAAAATGAGATGGCTTATGCTGATCGGGGCATGCCGGTCACGCTCTATCAGTTTCTGACCAGTACCCGCGACCGGCACGGTACGCGAAACGCCGTCAGTTTCCAGATCCTTTCCGGCCCCAAGGATCCGGCGGCGACGATGACCTGGTCAAGCCTGCACCGGCGTGTAACGCAGGCCGCCAATCTTTTCCACAGCCTCGGCATCCGTGAAACCGATGTTGTTGCGTTCCTTTTGCCCAACTCGCTTGAAACCGCCGTGACGCTGTTGGGCGGTGCCATTGCAGGCATCGTCAACCCGATCAACCCATTGCTTGAACCAGAACAGATTGGAGCGATACTTCGTGAAACCAAGGCCAAGGTTCTGGTCACCCTGAAAAGCTTTCCCAAGACCGATGTTGCGCAAAAGGCGGCTGAGGCTGTCAAGCATGCGCCGGGTGTCGCAACAGTGCTGGAGGTGGATCTCAACCGCTATCTGACGCCGCCCAAAAGCTGGATCGTGCCGTTGATCCGGCCCAAGAATCCGGTCGAACACAAGGCGGATGTCAAATCGTTCAACGCCGAAGTTTCAAGGATGCCCGAAGACCATCTGACATTCGAGGACAGCAAAACCGACCGCGTGGCCGCCTATTTCCACACCGGTGGTACCACAGGCATGCCTAAGGTGGCCCAGCACAAGTATTCCGGCATGATCTACAATGGCTGGCAGGGCAAAATGTTCCTTTTCGACGAAAAGGACGTGCTGATATGTCCGCTGCCGCTGTTTCACGTTCTGGCCGCCTACCCGGTTTTCATGTCCTGCATCGCGAGTGGCGCCCACATGGTTATGCCGACGCCCGCGGGCTATCGTGGCGATGGCGTTTTTGACAATTTCTGGAAACTGATCGAACGCTGGGGGGTAACCTTTCTGATCACGGTTCCCACCGCAATTGCCGCCCTGATGCAGCGCAAGGTCGATGCCAATGTGTCGTCACTAAAATCGGCGATATCGGGATCAGCACCACTGCCGGTCGAATTGTTCAAACGGTTCGAAGCGGCGACGGGGGTGCAAATCCTGGAAGGTTACGGGCTGACCGAGGCCACATGTCTCGTATCGCTGAACCCGCCTAAGGGTGAGAAAAAGATCGGCTCGGTCGGCATTCCTCTACCCTATAGCGACGTGCGCATCCTGCAGGCTGACGCTGCGGGCAAGATCACCAAGGAATGCGCAACCGATGAGGTGGGTGAAATCTGTGTGTCCAACCCCGGCGTCTTTGAAGGTTCAACCTACACTGAGGCCGCCAAGAACGAGGGTCTTTTCGCCGGCAACCGGTTCTTGCGCACCGGCGATCTGGGGCGGCTTGACCCGGATGGTTATCTCTGGATCACGGGCCGTGCCAAGGATCTGATCATTCGCGGCGGCCACAATATTGACCCGGCGGAGATTGAAGAGGCGCTGATGCGTCATCCCGCGGTGGCACTGGTCGGGGCCATCGGTCAGCCTGACAGTTTCGCCGGAGAACTGCCTTGCGCCTATGTCGAACTGATCAAGGATGCGGATGTTAGCGTAGAGGAGATGATGGACTACGCCAAATCCCATATCCATGAACGCGCCGCGATTCCCAAACACATAGAGGTTCTGGACGAGTTGCCAAAGACTGCTGTGGGCAAGATCTTCAAGCCGGATCTGCGCAAACGCGCCATCGCCCGAGTCTATGACGCCGCCCTTGCGGAGGCGGGATTTGCCGTTCATGTCGCCGAAGTCTTCGAGGATAAAAAGCGTGGGCTGGTCGCGCGTCTGGCGAAAACCGGTGAGGTCGACGAAGAGGCGCTGGGCCACAAGCTCGGGGAGTTCACCCGGCCCTGGGAGTGGAAAGAACCCTGATGTCGTTTTAGCCGCATGGACAGAAGTGTCGGGGTGTGCAACCACGGGTAGCGCCGCCATGAGGTCACTTTGAAATCTGTGCCTTACAGTTACCGCGATGACCCTGCCATCCCGGCATTCGATGATACGACACCAATCGCCTTCATGGACGGAAGCTGTGCACTTTGTGTCTTTGGCGCAAGGATGATCGCACGGCTCGACCGGCACGGGGATATTCGCATCTGTCCGGTCGCGACGCCATTGGGGCAGGCGGTCTTGCAGCATTATGGCCTGTCTGCCGGTGACCCGGAAAGCTGGCTTTATCTTGAGAAGGGCACAGTTTCGCGCGATTTTGACGCCATGGCGCGGGTCGGCATACGGTCTGGCGGCTGGGGCGAGGCACTGCGGCTTTTGCTGATCATTCCGCGCCCGCTACGCCACTGGCTTTACCTGCGTATCGCCCGCAATCGATACAGGCTATTCGGCCGGGCTGACATCTGTGCCCTGCCAGACGCCCGTCTTATCGCGCGCCTGATGGACGGGCAGTGACCGGGCCTGAACGCTCTGATGGGGAATGCGACGCAATTTGGTCGCGTTCTGGCGCGGAAATCGGTGCGGAATGTTGAAAATGTGCCGGACATCGGTTTGAGTGGGCCCGAGGCCAGGAGACCCGTCCATGCGTTATTCCGGATTGAAAGTCATCAGCGAAGGCCTTTTTGGCAACAAGGGCTGGAAACCGGCCTGGCGCAATCCCGAACCAAAGGCGGAATATGACGCGATCATCATCGGCGGCGGCGGGCATGGGCTTTCGACGGCCTACTACCTC
>JAOUMG010000280.1 GCA_029881635.1 Paracoccaceae bacterium
CCGCGTGAATTGATGACAGCCACGCCACGCATCAAAGGGGCGTGGACAGCAAAGATCATCACCCTCTTCCCCGAGGCTTTTCCCGGCACGCTCGGCCTGTCACTGACCGGCAAGGCGCTGCAAGAAGGGCTCTGGAGCCTCGAACCGATCGACCTCAGAACCTTCGGGATCGGCAAGCACCGGAACGTCGATGACAACCCCGCAGGCGGCGGCGCCGGCATGGTTCTGCGCGCCGATGTTGTCGGTGCCGCCCTTGATGAGGCGGCTATCGGCACCCCCCCTGACCGCGCCCGCTGGCCGGTCATATACCTTTCGCCGCGCGGGCGTCCTTTCGATCAGGCAACCGCCCGACGCCTGGCCGGTGCCGAAGGTGTCACCATGCTCTGCGGTCGGTTCGAGGGTGTCGATCAGCGGGTTCTGGATCACTATGATGTCGAGGAAATCAGCCTTGGCGATTTTGTCCTGACCGGCGGCGAAATCGCCGCCCAGGCCATGATCGACGCCGTGGTGCGGCTATTGCCCGGGGTGCTCGGCAACGCCGCATCTACCGAGGAAGAAAGTCATTCCCACGGGCTTCTGGAACATCCGCAATACACGCGCCCGGCCGAATGGATGGGGCGCGAAATCCCCGCCGTTCTCATGTCCGGCCATCACGGCGAGATCGCGAAGTGGCGCCGGGCCGAGGCAGAGGCGCTGACAAAGGTCCGGCGACCTGATTTGTGGTCGGCGCGGAAAGCAACGACAGACGAATAACCCCCCGGACATCCGTTGCCGCGCCCAAAGCCAGATGCCGGATCTGGAACCGCGTTGATACGAGCCTTGGAATGATACCGACATTCAGGTCGCTCAAGAGCAAGACGCAGCTTACGAAATAGTCAGGTTGTTCTGATGACTGCTTCATCAGATACAGGCGCACCACCGCTGTCGCGCACCCTACAGGGGATCGGCTGTGTGCTTGCCGGGATGGTCTTGTTTGTCGGGCAGGACGTTCTGATGAAGGATATGCTGACCCATTACCCGGTGTGGATGCTGATTTTCGTCCGCTCCATCATCGCCTTGCTGACGCTGTTACCACTTGTCCTGTGGCTGGGTGCGCCACATCGTATCTTCACGCCGTTGTGGCCATGGTATCTGGCGCGGGCCATTCTTTTCGCCTCTGGTTTTGCAATGTTCTACACGGCATTTCCTTTCATGGGGCTGGCCGAGGCCACGACACTGTTCTTTTCCGCCCCACTGATGACAGCGACGCTTGCGGCGCTATTCCTGCAAGAAAAAATCGGACTGCACCGCGCGGCGGCGCTGCTGGTCGGGTTTGCAGGTGTTGTCATCGCGATGAACCCAACCGGCGGCGGTTTAGGCTGGATCGCGGCCCTGCCGGTTCTTTGCGCGCTCACCTACGCAATCAGCCAGACGATCGTGCGCAAGATCGGCGAACAGGATACGTCGCTGACCATTGGTCTTTATACGATCTCTCTTTCGGGTTTCCTGATCATACCGCTGGGTTTCGCGGTGTCGCAGGTGATCGATATCACCCCGGAACTGAATCACCTTCGCATGAACTGGCCGGTTCCGACTGCAAAAGGCTTTGCCTTGCTCGCCTTGTTGGGAAGCATCGGGACGGTGGCTTACACGCTGGTGTCGCGCGCCTATCAGATCGCCAGCGCCAGCGTGATTGCACCCTTCGACTACAGCTATCTGCCACTTGCGGCGAGCTTCGGCTATCTGCTGTGGGGCGAGGTGCCACCTTTGACGACATTCATCGGCATGATCCTGATCGTGGCAAGTGGTATGTACACTGCCTACCGCGAACTACGCGTCAACCGCCCCGATGCTGACAACCCCCCTATCGCGCAAACGGTGTTCACCCCGGGCGGACCTGCGGTGGTGCTGGTCGATGCATTGGACGCGCTTGATACAGAGATGGTGCAAATGGATAAGCCCGACGAAAAGCTGAACTGACCTCAGGTCGCCGTGTAGTGTCTTCTGTACCGGTTCCGTTGCCGCGCTGTTTGGTATGGCCCAGACATTCATGACTGCCCTACTGGATTGCTCGGTATCTCCGCTTAGTAAAGCTTTTGCGGCCAAGGCTCGAAACGGGCGGTGCGAAACTGAATAAAACTGAAATGCGGGCCTCTTGACCCACCGTTCTGCCCCCCCTATACCCCGTCCATCCGGGGCTCTGGCGAGTCGTCCGGACCGGTTATGTATTGGTCGGCACGTTCTTCTGTGCATTGTGACCGCGACATGACGGAAAAGACAGGAATGACGACCTAACCTCTGGCGGGCGCTTTGGCGGACCCGATTGAAGACCGAGAGCTCTGAGGCGCGCACATCTTCGCGGAATAAACCGCGAGCATTGGAAAGGATCCGCGATGAACGTAATCGCGCAACTCGAAGCCGAGCAGATTGCTGCGCTCGGCAAGACCATCCCGGACTTTAAGGCCGGCGACACTATTCGTGTTGGCTACAAAGTGACCGAAGGCACCCGCAGCCGGGTGCAGAACTATGAAGGCGTGTGCATCGCACGCAAGGGCGGCGCTGGCATCGCTGCTTCGTTCACCGTTCGCAAGATCTCGTTTGGTGAAGGCGTGGAACGTGTGTTTCCGCTTTACTCAACCAATATCGACGCGATCGAAGTCGTGCGCCGTGGACGTGTCCGCCGCGCCAAGCTTTACTATCTGCGCGATCGTCGCGGGAAATCCGCCCGGATCGCCGAAGATGCCCACTATAAAGCCCTCGACACGGCCAAAGCGTAAGGAGCGGGACCATGAAAGCAGAAATTCACCCCGACTACCACATGATCGACGTCAAGATGACGGATGGTTCCGTTTTTCAGATCCGTTCGACCTGGGGCAAGGAAGGCGATCAGATGTCGCTGGAGATCGACCCGCTGGCGCATCCGGCCTGGACCGGCGGCAACGCCAAGCTGATGGATACCGGTGGGCGCGTATCGAAATTCAAGAACAAGTACTCCGGTCTCGGATTCTGAGCCTCTAGCGCTTCCCAAGAGGGGACGCACAACATATAGTAAAGGCGCGCTGGCAACGGCGCGCCTTTTGATTCCGTATCCGGGGACGGTAGTTTGGCGCATATCATAGTCGTAGGGAACGAAAAGGGCGGGTCGGGCAAGTCCACCACCTGCATGCATGTGGCAACGGCCCTTTGTCGGATGGGTCACAAGGTCGGCGCTCTTGATCTTGATCTGCGCCAGCGCAGTTTTGGTCGCTATGTCGAAAACCGCCGCGCCTATGCCCGAAAGGAAGGGCTTAGCCTGCCAACCCCCGACTACCGTGATCTGCCCGAGATTGATCAGGCCCGCCTTGGCCCCAACGAAAACGTCTATGATCATCGCCTTTCGGCTGCCGTCGCAGGGCTTGAACAAGATGCCGAATTCATCATCATCGATTGCCCCGGATCGCATACAAGGCTGAGCCAGGTGGCGCATTCGCTGGCCGACACACTAATCACGCCACTGAATGACAGCTTTATTGATTTCGACCTGCTCGCACGGGTCAATCCGGATACCAGCAGGGTCATCGGCCCTTCGATCTATTCGGAAATGGTGTGGAATGCGCGCCAGCTGCGTGCCAAGGCCGGATTGAAGCCCATCGACTGGATCGTGCTGCGCAACCGGCTGGGCGCCCAGCAGATGCATAATAAACGAAAAGTCGGCTCTGCCTTGGAACAACTGTCCAAGCGTATCGGTTTTCGCGTGGCGCCGGGGTTTTCCGAGCGTGTAATTTTTCGCGAGCTTTTCCCGCGCGGCCTGACGCTGCTGGATCTGCGCGATGTCGGGGTTGGCAATCTGAACCTGTCGAACGTTGCCGCGCGTCAGGAATTACGTGACCTGATGCGCGAATTGAACCTGCCGGGCGTAAGTATCGACTTCTGAGCCGACGCTCCGTTTAGAAGTTATACTGTGGCGGCACCCGCGTGGCGGAACAGGCGCGGAAGCGCAGCAGTGCTACGACGCGGCCGTTTTGATACCGGGGCAGTCAACGACAAAAGGCGGGTTTCAAAGGCGTCCGATTTCGCCGGACGGCGCATTAAGCTACCCAAAATGGCTGATACGATTTTCATTCTTGTTTCCGCCTTTCTCCGTGCCCCGTGAGTTGAAACTCGTCCCTGTCCATGTCTTAAACATGGCGTCAAATGGGTCATTCATTGGGTTTATCGCGTCAACACCTGCCACAATTCCAGATAGCTGAAACGCTGAAGGGTATCTGCCTATGATTGATCTGCACTACAGAAACAACCGGCGTCAAAGCGGCCAAATCAGCGGAATGACAATACTGGCCGTGATCGCCAACGTGATGTTCAGCGGTATCCCGACCCTCAGGTAATCGGTAAACCGATACCCGCCGGGGCCGTAAACCAGCATGTTGGTCTGATAGCCGATAGGTGTCGA